>NZ_JBVHZH010000022.1:0-10316 GCF_055574515.1 Streptomyces sp. NPDC029466 | reverse complement strand
GCCTCCCGGGGTCGGATCCGGTGGGGCCGGAGGTCACAGCCGGAGGAGGGCCAGCGGCGTGGTGGTGGGCCGGCTGGAGCCGCCCGGGGGTTCCGCCGTGACGCCGACGCCGTCCGCGCCCTGGGGGCCGCCGGTCAGCAGCATCGCGCCGGAGGAGCTGCCGGTCCGCACCAGTCCGGCGGGCTCCATCGCGCCGTTGCGGCTGTACCAGAGTTCGTACACCCGCTGACCGGACAGCGCCGGCAGGCCGTGGTAGAGGAAGGCGGTCTGGCCCCGCCGCTTGGAGGCGACGACCGTCCCGCTGCCGCCGCCCTTGAGCGCGGTGGTGCGGAAGGTGGCGTCCGGGGCGGTCATCAGGGCACTGACCGCGGCGGCCTGCTGCTCGGCGCGGGCGGTGCGGTCCCGCTGCTGGTCGGCGTCGTTCCGGGCCTGGACGGCCAGCCCCCCGGCGAGGGCGGCGACCACCAGACAGGCGGCGGCCGCGAGGTACGGCAGCCGGAATCGTATGCCCCGGCGCAGCGGGACCACGGTCGCGGTCGCGTGGCGCCCCCTCGGCGGCAGCTGCCTGACCTCGGGCAGGGCGGCCATCACCCGGGTGCGCAGCCCGGCCGGGGGCACCTCGGCCACGGCCAGCGCCAGCCGGGCGGCGGTTTCCTGGAGTTCCCGCACTTCCTGGGTGCAGGCCGGGCACTGCGCCAGATGGCGGGTGAACTCGGCGGACTCCTGCTCGGACAGCGCGCCCAGTGCGTAGGCGCCGGTCAGCGTGTGCAGATCGACGGTGCTCATGCCGACACCCCCAGGCAGTCGCGGAGCCGGATGAGCCCGTCCCGCAGTCGTGTCTTGACCGTGCCCAGCGCGGCGCCCAACAGATCCGCGGTCTCCCGGTAGGTGTAGCCGCGGTAATAGGCGAGCGTCACCGACTCCCTTTGCAGGTCGGTGAGTTGCTGGAGGCAGCGGCGCACCTGCTCCCGCTCCAGCCGCCGCTCGACCTGCTCGCTGACCTCGTCGAAGGGGGCGGTGTAGGCACCCATACCGGCCCGGTGGTCGCGGTCGGCCGCGGCCTGCACGGAGCGCACCCGGTCCACCGCGCGACGGTGCGCCAGCGTCATGATCCAGGCCATGGCGCTGCCCTGCCGTGCGTCGAAGCGGGCCGCTGACCGCCACACCTCGATCAGCACCTCCTGCGCGACCTCCTCGGACTGCGCCGGATCCCGTACCACCCGGCGCACCAGGCCCAGTACGGAGCCGGCCACCGCCGTGTAGAGACTCTCGAACGCGTACTGGTCGCCGCGGGAGACGCGGGTGAGCAGTGTTTCCAGGGCACCGGTATGCGGTGCGGGGGATCGGTCGCCGCGGGCTGCGACGGGCATGGACACCTCCGGACGTGACGTGGTCACGAGTGATTCGGCGCCGGGCGACACCTGGATTGGTCGGGAGAGGATTCTTGCGGACGTGCGCCAAGGATCCGCATCCGGGTCGGCAGCCACCACGCGTGCCGGATTACCGCGCGTCGGATGCCGCCTCCCGGCCGGGGACTGCGGAAAGATCGCCGCGGGGGCATCGGGCGGCGAGAGGACCGGGCGTGCAGGACGCGGATGCCGTCATCGTGGGCGCGGGAGCGGCCGGGCTGTCGCTCGCCCACCGGCTGTGTGCACCGGCGGCCGGCGGCCGGCCGCTGCGCGTGGTGCTGGTCGACGCACCGCGGGGTCCGCTCACCCCGCCGGAGCGGACCTGGTGTTACTGGGAGGCGCCGGGTGGCGCGTTCGACCAGGCCCTGACCGCGTCATGGGAACGGCTGCGGGTGCACGGGCCCGGCGGTGAGGCGACCGCGGGGCGGCCCGAGCCGCTCCGGTACAAGATGCTGCGGTCGCGTGACTTCGAGGCCCTGGTGGCCGCCCGGCTCGCCGGACAGGACGCCGTGGTCCGGGCCGAGGCGACGGTGGAGTCCGTACGGGACGTCAGCGGCGGGGCCGAGGTGCGGGGGCGCGACGCGGCCGGGCGGCCGGTGACCCTGCGGGCCCGCTGGGCCTTCGACTCCCGGCCGGCCGGGCCGCTCCCGCCGGCGCGGACCACCCTCCAGCAGCACTTCCGGGGCTGGTTCGTGCGCACCCGGCGCCCGGCGTTCGACCCCACGACCGCGGATCTGATGGACTTCCGTACCCCGCAGCCCGGCCACGGTCTGTCCTTCGGGTATGTGCTGCCGCTCAACGACTGTGCGGCGCTGGTGGAGTACACGGAGTTCTCCCGTCGCACCGTCGCCACCGCCGACTACGAGCGGGCCCTGCGCCACTACACCGGGCAGGTGCTGCGGCTGGGTGCCTTCCGTGTCACGGCCGTTGAGCAGGGCGCGATCCCGATGACCGACGGCCGCTTTCCGCGTCGGGTGGGCCGGGCGGTGTTCCGGATCGGGATCGCCGGCGGCGCCACCCGTCCGTCGACCGGATACACCTTCGCTTCGGTGCAGCGGCAGACGGCGCCGATCGCGGCCGCGCTGCTGGCCGGCCGCCCTCCGGTGCCCCCTCCCCCGCACACCGCCTGGCACCGGGCCATGGACGCCGTGCTGCTGCGGGCGCTGGACAGCGGCCGGGTGGACGGCGCCGAGTTCTTCACCGGGCTGTTCCGCACGGTGCCGATGGAGCGGCTGCTGCGGTTCCTCGACGGCCGCTCCCGGCTGTGGGAGGACGTCAGCATCGGCCTGCGCACCCCGGTCCTGCCCATGCTCCGCACCGTCGCCGAACTCCCGCTGCTGCCCCGCCGCACCACCGTGCGGTGAATCCGCCCGCTCTCGCCCCGTCACCGGAGGAGACATCCATGGCCCTGCTGCACGACGGCGAACTGACCGCCGCCTTCGACCATGCATCCCGCAGCTATGACCGGCTGGTCGCGGTGAATCCCGGCTACCACGGCCAACTGCGGCGTTCCGCCCGCCGGTTGGGGCTGCCCGGCGCGGGCCGTGGACTGCGGGTGCTGGATCTGGGGTGCGGCACCGGTGCCTCGACGGCGGCGCTGCTCGCCGTCGCCCCGCATGCCGAGATCACCGCCGTCGACGCCTCGGCCGGCATGCTGGCGCGGGCCGCCAACAAGTCCTGGCCGCCCGGGGTCTCCTTCGTGCACGCACCGGTGGAACGGCTGGCCGACGCCGGGGTGAGCGGTGGCTTCGACGCCGTCTTCGCCGCGTACCTCTTCCGCAATGTCACGGACCCGGACGCGGTCCTCGGGGCGGTACGGGAGGCGCTGGTGCCGGGCGGGCGGCTGGCCGTTCATGAGTACACACTGGCCGGCGGAGCGGTGCCCCGTGCCGTGTGGACGGCGGTGTGCACCGGCATCCTGCGGCCGGCCGGGCGACTCGCGGGGGACGCCGGCCTGTACCGCCATCTGTGGCGCAGCGTCCTTGCGTTCGACACCGCCGCGGAGTTCACCGGGCGGCTGCGCCGGGCGGGCTTCCGGCAGGTGCGGGCCCTGCCGCTGACCGGCTGGCAGACCGGCATCACCCATACCTTCGTCGCCGCCGCGGCCGGCGCCCGCGAGGAGGGGGCGTGACACCGCGACAGGAGGACGGCGGGGCCGCGCGGCGTGGACGTGACCGGCGGGCCCGGACGGTGCCGGGGCCGCCGGGGCGGGACCGGGCGGCGGACGGCGGTCCGGAGGTGGCGGTGGTCGGCGGCGGGATCGCGGGCCTGGCCGCCGCGACCGCGCTGGCCGAGCGCGGGGTGCGGGTGACGCTGTACGAACGTGCCGGGGTCCTCGGCGGCCGGCTGGCGGGCTGGCCGGTGCGGCTCGCCGACGGTTCGGCGGCGACCATGAGCCGCGGCTTCCATGCGTTCTTTCCCCAGTACTACAACCTGCGGGGTCTGCTGCGCCGGGTCGACCCGGGGCTGGGGATGCTCAGCCGGCTGCCCGACTATCCGCTGCACCACCGCTCGGGCCTGCGGGACAGCTTCGCCCGGGTGCCCCGCACACCGCCCTGGAGCGCACTGGGTTTTGTGGCGCTCAGTCCCAGCTTCACCTGGCGGGACCTGGTACGGATGCGCCCCGGCGCCGCGCTGCCGCTGCTGGACGTACGGGTGCCGCAGGTCTATCAGCGGCTGGACCGGGTCAGCGCCGCGGAGTTCCTCGCCCGTATCCGGTTTCCCGAGGCCGCGCGGCACCTCGCGTTCGAGGTGTTCTCCCGGAGCTTCTTCGCGGACCCGCGGGAACTGTCGGCCGCTGAGCTGGTGTTGATGTTCCACATCTACTTCCTCGGCTCCAGTGAGGGGCTGCTGTTCGATGTGCCCGATGAGCCGTTTCCGCAGGCGCTGTGGCAGCCCCTCGGCCGGTATCTGGAAGGGCACGGCGTCCGGTTGTGCACGGGCACGGAGGTGACACGGGTCGCGCCGGTGGCGGGTGGTGGGGTGCGGGTCGCTGCCGGGGAGGGTGCGGACCGCCGGTTCGACGCGGTGGTGCTGGCGCTGGACCCGGGCGGGCTGCGCCGGCTCGTCGCCGCCTCACCCGAGGTGGCGGATACCGCCTGGCGGGCGCGGATCGGGCGGCTGCGGACCGCGCCGCCGTTCCTGGTATCGCGGCTGTGGCTGGCGCGGCGGGTGGCCGCCGACCGGCCCGGTTTCCTGGGCACCAGCGGATTCGGGTCCCTGGACAATGTCAGCGTGCTGGAGCGCTGGGAAGGCGAGGCGGCCCGGTGGTCCGCCCGTACCGGCGGCTCGGTGCTCGAACTGCACGCCTACGCCGTCGCCCCGGGCGCCGACCGGGAACGTGAACAGCGCCGCCTGGTGGAGCAGTTGCACGCCGTCTACCCGGAGACCCGCGGTGTCCGGATCATCGACCGCCGCCATGAGTGGCGCGCTGACTGCCCCCTGTTCCCGGTGGGCGGCTTCCACGACCGGCCCACCGTGCACACCCCCGACCCCCGGGTGGTGGTCGCGGGCGACACGGTGCGGACCGGGTTCCCGGTGGCGCTGATGGAGCGAGCCGCGACGACCGGATTCCTCGCGGCGAACGCGCTGTTGGCGCGCTGGGGCCTGCGCGGCCAGACCCTGTGGACCGTGCCGGACCGGGGGCGGTCGGCAGCCCTGCGGTGGGCGGCCCGGCGGGGCGAACGGTGACCGGGACGCGCCGCGGTCCGGACGGCGGGCCTGCGGGCGGGGGTTCGACGGGGCCGGCCGACGGCCCGCCGGCCGGTCTCAGCCCGGATGCCGGTGTCAGCCCGGGTGCCGACCAGTATCAGCCCGGATGCCGGCCGCTGGTGCGCAGCTGCCAGCGGCGTTCGGCGTAGGCCAGATCGTCCCGCCACAGCCGGCCAGCGGCGGCCCGCATCAGCGGACGCAGGGCGGGCGCGGCGGCGCGGGCCAGGGCGAAGCCGGGGCGCCGGGAGGTGGCGACGATCGCTTCGACGACCACGGTGCGCGGGCGTCCCAGGTCGTCCGGGCCCAGAGGCGTGGCATGGGTCTCCACCACGGATCCCTGCCCTTCGCCCTCCAGGATGCGCATCACCACCGTACGGGGCCCGGGGGCGGTGAACAGCGCGGTGACCGGCACCACCGCGCGTCCGGCGACCTTGAAGGAGACCTGGACGGTGAGGCCGTCGGGCCGTTCCGCGCCGTGCTCCGCGGGGGTGTCGAGCACGGTGAGGTCGACGAAGGAGTAGGGGTGGAACCAGGCGCCGTGCCAAGGGTCGAGGCGGTTGGCGACCACGTCCTCGGGTTCGCAGCGGCCGGTGCCGGTGTAGACGGCGGCGACGGCGCCCGCCGGGCGCGGCCGGTCGGGCAGCACGGGCTGCGTCAGCGGCCGTTCGCCGCCCGCCTCGTCGAGCCGTACCCAGGCCAGCAGTCCGTCGTCATGGGCGGGGAACGGCTCCCAGCCGGCGAACGGGGCGCCGTCCAGGGCGAGTCCGTGCCACCGGCAGCGCAGGATGCCGCAGCGGACGGGTCCCTGGGCGAGGGGCGCGCCGAGGTGCGGGCAGGCCCCGGGGCCGGCGATCAGGCGGCCGCCGGCGTCCCGCCAGGCGACCACCTCGACCCCGGCGACGGTGCGGCCGAAGGCGCGGTGCGCGCCGATGTCGCGCGCCGCGCCGAGGACGAACCAGTTGCCGGACGGACGGGCGAGGGCGGCCTTGACGGCGTCGGCGATGCGCGCGGGTTTCGCGTCGCGCCAGGTGGGGTGCTGCTGTTCCCACAGCTCGGGCCGGCGGCGCAGCCGGAGCGGGAGGCGCGGGGCCCGGCGGGCCTCCTGGGTCATGGGGTTTCCTCCTGCGCGTAGTGCGGCACCCGCCCGGGCCGCGGCACGGGCGGCCGGGCGGTGACACGGGTGGCGGCGAGTCGGGCCAGACCGCCGAGGGCGGTGGCCGCGCGGCGTCGGCGGGAGACCACGGCGCGGCGGTGCAGCACGGCGTATCCGTCGTCGCGCACGGCATCGAGGATGGCGCCGTAGAGGACGAACGCGGTGCGGATACAGGGGCGGGAGACCGGGTCGAGCATGGCGAGGCCGGGTTGCGCCTCGCGGTAGACGCCGCGGGTGAGCGCGGCGGCCGCCTGAAGGGCCGCGGTGATCCGCGGGTCCGGGAGGCCGGTGTCCCGGCTCCACCGGAGCAGTGCGCGGTCGACGCCGTGCGCCGCGAGCAGGTCGGCGGGGAGGTAGATCCGGCCCCGGTCGAGGTCCTCGCCGACATCGCGCAGGAAGTTGGTGAGCTGGAAGGCGATGCCGAGGGCCGCGGCGTGCGGCACGGCTTCCTCCTGCGGTACGACGGTGCCGAGCACCGGCAGCATCTGGAGCCCCATCACCGCGGCGGAGCCGTGCATATAGCGCCGCAGATCGGCGTAGGTCGGATAGTCCGTCACCGTCAGATCGCTGCGCATCGAGGCCATGAAGTCCGCGAAATGGCGGTGGTCGATGCCGTACACCGCCGCGGTGTGCGCCACCGCGCGCACCACCGGTTCGCTGCTCCCGCCACCCCGCAGGCCGTCGTCGAGGCAGCGGTGGAGGGCGTCGAGCGCCCGGGCGCGGTCCGCGGTGGTGTGGCCGATGGCGGGGTCGTCCACGATGTCATCGGCCCAGCGGGCGAAGCCGTACAGGGCGTGTACGGCCGGGCGGCGGGCCGCGGGCAGCAGCCGGGTGGCGAGGAAGTAGGTCTTGCCGTGCCGGGCGTTGAGCCGGCGGCAGTGGGCGTAGTCCTCGCGGAGGCCGGGGTCGGTGACGCCTGCGGCGTCGAGTTCGCGTGCGGTCATGCCGGGATGCCTCTCGTGGCGGGGCGGGACGAACCGGCGGTCGGACGTGGGGGCCGCAGGCCGGTGATCCGGGCCGCGGCGAGCTTGCCGGAGATCAGGACGGTGGGGACGCCGACCCCTGGGGTGGTGCCGCAGCCCGCCAGTACGGCGTTGGCCGTGCCGCGTACCAGGTTGCGGGGGCGGAAGGGACCGGTCTGCGCGAAGGTGTGGGCGGCGGAGAGCGGCGTTCCGGCGGCGAGCCCCTGTGCCGTCCAGTCGGCCGGGGTGACCATGCGGTACTCCTCGATGGCGGCGCCGATGCCGGTGAGGCCCCGGCGTTCGAGGACGGCGAGCAGGCTGTCGCGGTACCGGGGGGCGAGGTCGCGCCACTCCCCGGCTCCCGGGCCGGTGTCGGTGTTGGGACAGGGCGCCAGGATGTAGTGCACGTGCCGCCCCGGCGGGGCGAGTTGCGGGTCGGAGGCGGTGGGGCGGGTGAGCAGCAGCGAGGGGTCGCTCATCAGCCGGCCGGTGCGGGTGAGTTCCTCGAAGGTCCGCTCCCAGGCGGCGCCGAAGGAGAGCGTGTGGTGCGCCAGCCGCGGCCAGGTCCGGTCGGTGCCGGCGTGCAGGACCACCGCGGACGGTGCGTGGCGGAGCCGGAGCGGGCGGCGGGGGCGCCGGCCGAGCAGCCGGTGGACGACCGGCAGATCGGGGGTGAGGACCACCGCGTCGCAGGGGATGCGCTCCTGCGCGGTGACCACCGCCGTGATCCGTTCGCCGGTGCGTTCCAGCCGGGTGACGGGGTGTCCGTAGCGGAAGGCGGCTCCGGCGTCGGCGGCCGCGTCCGCCATGGCCCGCGGCAGGGCGTACATCCCGCCGCGGGGGAAGTACACCCCGGCGACGGTGTCCATGTAGGCGATCACGGCGTAGGCGGCCAGGGCGCGCGCGGGCGGTACCCCGGCGTACAGCGCCTGGAAGGAGAAGACCCTGCGCAGCCGGGCGTCGGGCAGGAAGCGGCCGATCCGGTCGTCGAGCCGGCCGAAGCCGCCGAGTGCGGCGAGGCGGGCCAGGTCCGGGTGCATCAGCTGGAGCGGTGAGTCGAAGTTGGTGTCGATGAAGCGGTGACGCTGGACGTCGTACAGCTGCTGGAGCCAGCGGCGCAGCCGGCGGTAGCCGTCGGCGGCCCGGGGCCCGGCGAACCGTTCGACCTCGGCCGTCATGGCCGCCGCGTCCGTGTGGACGTCCAGCTCGCTGCCGTCGGCGAACCGGGCGCGGTAGGCGGGGTGCAGGGCCCGCAGCTCCATCCGGTCGGTGAGGCGCTCGCCGACCGCGGCGAACGCCTCGTCGATGAGGTCCGGCATGGTCAGCACGGTCGGCCCGGTGTCGAAGTGGTAGCCACGGCTTTCGATCCGGCCGGCCCGGCCGCCGGGCAGCGCCGCCCGCTCGACGACCGTCACCTGCCGTCCGGCGCCGAGCAGATGCAGCGCGGCGGCCAGCCCGGAGAGACCGGCGCCGACCACCACCACATGGTCGGTGGGGCCCTTGACGGTTCTCATACGCTGCCCCTTCCGTCCGCCCGGGCGTCAACGGGCTCGGCTGCGCTGCCGGTTCGTGCTGCCGGGCGCGGGTGGCCGGTGGCGGTGCAGTGGCCGGTGGCGGTGCGGAGGCCGGCGACGGAAGCGAAGAGGCCGCGCAGCCGGGCGGCAGCGGCGGGTTCCGGGGCGGCCGCGTCCAGATGGCGGATGCTGCGCGCGACCAGCCGGTGGATGCGCCGTTCGACGAGGCCGGGAGCGCCGGTGGCGACGAGGACGGCGCGCACCCGCTCCAGGTCAGCGGCGTCCAGCCCGCTGTCACCGACACAGCGGTCGAGCAGCGCGAGGGCGGCCCGGTCGCGGCGCTGCACGGCGCGGGCCCGGCCGACCGCGAGCAGATAGGTGTGCTTGCCTTCCCGGATGTCGCCGCCGGACGGTTTGCCGGTCCGCTCCTGGTCCCCGAACACCCCCAGCAGATCGTCCTGGAACTGGAAGGCCACCCCGGCACAGCGGCCGGCGGCGGCGAGGGCGCGGGTGGTGGGCTCATCGGCCCCGGCCAGCGCCGCGCCGAGGGCCAGCGGCCGCTCCACCGAGTACCGCGCGCTCTTGAGGTACGCGGTGCGGACGGCCAGCGCCACGGAGCGGGAGCCGGCGATCTGGCCGTAGAGGTCGAGGTACTGGCCGGCCACCATTTCCATCCGCATCGTCCGCCAGAGGTGCCGCACCCGCGGGCCGGCCACCGCGCCGAGTTCGATACCGGCGACCGTGTCGTCCGCCCAGGCGAGGGCGAGATCGCCGGTGAGTACGGCGGCGGCGGTGCCGAACCGCCCGGCCGCTTCCGCGGTGTCCGGGGTCGCGTACTGGCCGGCGAAGGCGGCATGCACCGCGGGCCGGCCGCGGCGCAGCGGTGACCGGTCCATGGCGTCGTCGTGGATGAGCGCACACGTCTGGAGGAGTTCGACGGCGGCGGCCACCCGGAGCGCCGTCGCCACGGCACCGGCGCCCGGCCGGCCCTGACAGGCCCGCAGCCCCCACCACAGGAACTGGGAGCGGGTGCGCTTGCCGCCGTCCAGGGTGAAGCGCGCGACCCGGGCGGCGACATCCCGTGCGAAGGTGCGCTCGACCCCGGCCGCCCGTGCGACCTGCTCACCGAGAACGCCGACCAGCGTGCGTCCCACGGCGGCCGGCACATCCGCGTCGACGGTGTCCGGTCCGGGCCCGGCTGAGCGGGTGTCAGCACGGTCCGGTCCGGCCGTCACGGTGGAGAGACCGGGCGGCGGGCCGGTCTCGCGCGGCGTGCGGGGCGCGGTGGCCCCGGTACGACGGCGCATCGTGGTTCCTCTCGTCGCGTCGGTCGGCGGAGGTCGGCGGCGGGCCGCGTACCGGTACCGGGAGCCGCCGCCGGGTGCGGCGGGGTGGGGCACGGCGGCCGTGCGCGGCCCGGTCCGCGGTCAGGCGGACCGGAAGACGAGGGCGGCGTTCTGGCCGCCGAAGCCGAAGGAGGTGCTGGCGGCGGCGGACAGGGGCGTGCGGCGAGGTGCCTTGGCCACGATGTCCAGGTCGATATCGAGGGCGGGGTCCTCGTGGTTGG
>NZ_JBVHZH010000021.1:93256-133498 GCF_055574515.1 Streptomyces sp. NPDC029466 | reverse complement strand
TTCTTTCTTCTTTATGCTTACCTCTCTGCACCGCTCCTACTACCCGAGGCCCACCCCCCCCCCCCCCCCCCCCCCCCCCCCCCCCCCCCCCCCCCCCCCCCCCCCGGCAAGTGGGCTGGAACGGTCGGCGGCCATGGCACTGCTCGCGCCCCGGCGGAGCCCGAGGACGCGGAGTAGGCAGCGGCGGCAGAGCCGTCGGGGGCCAGGTACCAGGGGTAGACCGGGCTGGCGCCCATCAACGGGCGGCGATCGCCAGTTCAGCGTGCGCGGCGTCGGCGGGCTGGCGTTGTTCGGCGTAGCGGGAGGAGACCCAGCCGACCGACCAGCCGCACAGCTCCGCCGCAGCGCGCACCGGCAACTCCGCGGCGAACGCCGCGGCGATCACCGCGCGGGCTTCGTCCTCGGGCAGCTTCTCCGGCGCCGGGCCGCGCGAGAGCAGAGCCTCGCGTTCACGCTCGGCCCGCTCCTGGCGCTCACGCTGTTCACGCTCACGGGCCTGGGCGCGCTCGCGGCGCTCCCGCTCGGCCCGTTCGGCGTTCTGGCGTTCTTGCTGTTCACGCTCGCACTGCTGCTGTTCACGCTCGCGTTCACGGCGTTCACGAGCCTCCCGCTCTTCACGCTCCCGGGCTGCGGCATGCTCGCGCTCCTCGCGCCGCTGGCGCTCTTCCCGCTCGGTCTGTTCACGGGCGATGCGGGCTTCGTGGTCGCGCTGTTCACGCGCCAGCGCTGCGGCATGGTCCCGCTCCTCCGCCCGCTCCCGGCGAGCAGCTTCCTGCCGCTCCTGGGCGACCCGCTCCCGCCGCTCGCGCTCGGAGCGTTGCTTGTCTTCCAGGGCGGTCACGGCGCGGGTGATGGCGCGCCGGTAGGCCAGCCCGGTCTCCGCGGTGACGATCAGCAGCAGCGGGGCGACGGCGTGGACGGAGACGCCCACCAGGTCCTTGTTCAGGGCGGAGTCGGCGATGTTCAGGGCGAGGGTCATGGCGCCGGTCATCCACCGCAGGGCGATCGGCCACCGGCCGCCGTGCCCGCCCAGGCGGGCCAGCACCGAGTCCAGACGCACCACGATCACGACCGCGGCGTCCACCACCAGCGGCAGGATCGGCGCCGTCCAGGCCCACGCCTCGGGAGTGTGGGCGGACATGAGCGGCGTCACGGTCAGGATCGAGTAGAGCATCGCGCCGCCCACGATCAGCCACGTGCCGATCGACAGCGCGCGCTCGGCTGAACGGACCTGAGCACCGTTCATCCGTCAGCCTCCGACCGTGAACGTTCATTGCCGGGGGCCGGGACCTGGGAGTAGCCGACCAGGTGCAGCCGGGCACCGGCGTAGTCGGCCTTGACCTCCAGAACCCGAGTACGGCCATCGCACTGAACGTGGTGACGGACGCTCTCGGCCGCGATGCTCAAGGCGTCCCGCCACGCCTCGAAACCGCCGAGGTCGTTGTGGAAAGACAGCGTCAGCAGGTCGGGGTAGACCGTGGACACGTCCAGGCACGGTGCCGGCAGGTGCGGGTACTCGGCGCTGAACATCCGCAGGAGCCGCAGCGGGGCGCCCAGGGCGCTCAGGGGTGGTGTGCTCATGCGGCACCGCCCGGCAGCGCCGTCGTGGCGCGGTTGGTCAGGTCGCGGCGGGCGGCCAGGACCCGGTGGCGGGCCCGGCGGATGCGCCGCTCGTCCAGCGCGGTGGCCGGCCGGTCGAGCAGCGGGATCTGCGCGTCGAGCAACTCGACCTCCGCCAGGATCAGCGGCATCTCCGCCTCGATCGCCTCCAGCTCCGCGGCCGTCGGGCCGCCGACGGGCGGGTTGGCGGTAACAACCGCCTGAAGTGCAGCGATGTTCTTCATTGGGTCGTGCTCCTCTCACAGTGGAACGGCCCGAACAGCGGCCCCGGAGGTGCAACTCCGGGGCCGCGCGCCGTTGTGGAACCACCCGGCTCCCCTCAACTCCGCCCGTACGGACCCGCGCTGACGCGGCCCGGACGGGCGGAGGAGGCAACCGGCGCAGCGCTAACCGCTGCGATGCGGTGGAGTGGCTGACCGGTTGGTCGCGGCTGGTCGTGCTGCGCGCGAACGATGTGCTGAACGGCGCCGCCGTGCCGGTCAATCACGGCGGCGGCTGCGTATGTCGGCGACCCATGACGGATCTCCTCTCAGCGGTGCGGATCTCGGGTGATCCGTGGCCGTCGGACGCCGCCGGCCGCGAGGCCGGGATAGCGACGACCCCCGCCCACTCCCGAAGGTCAGTGGGCGGCGCTCCTTTTTTCACCCCGGGGAGGTGAGTGGCCCCGGACCGCCCTGTGCAGGGGGCGGCGTCCTGTTGCCCGGATCGCTCCGGGCGCCTCCCGAACCTTGCGAGGGTTGGAGGCGGCCCCATCGACCACCGTGTGCAGGTGGCTGGGGCAGCACGCTGTTCAGTTCTGAAGCAACGACCGCTTCCTTTCACCCCCTGTCACCGGGGCGTCCGGGCGGTACAGATGGAGCATTTGTGCAGGTCAAAGCAATGGCCTGCGGGTCTGCTGGTCACCCCGGACGGGATGACCAGCAGTGAAACTGTTCTAGCACGACTGATACAACCAGCACAATGTGTTGTGCTGTGTGTGCCGGTTGGACTGGTTCAAGGGGCGGATAGCATCGCTGTATGACGCCCACCGCTGATGCCTCGCGCAGAGTGAACGAGCAGATCGCGGACGCCCTTCAGAGGGACATCGAGTCAGGCAAGCTCAAAGCAGGTGAGAGGCTGCCGGCGGTCCGGTCGATTGCGAGTGACTTCGGGGTTGCTGCCGGCACCGCGACCAAGGCGCTCCAGCTGCTCGCCCAGCGCGGTGTCGTACGCCCCGACTCGACGCGCGGCTACTTCGTGAACAGCCAGGCGGAGAAGCCGGAGGGTGCGGAGCCCAGCCCGGAGTTCGTGGCGATCATGAAGGAGATTGAGGCGATCCGGGCTCATCTGGCGCGCCTGGACGACCGTCTCCATCAGCTGGAGGAGACGAAGCATCCGGAGTGATCCGCACAGGGAGGCGCTGTGCCCTGCGGGACAGTGCGTCCACCTGCGCGGTGAGCTGCCTGATCTCCGCAATCACCTGCTGTCGCTCACGTTCCGTCAACCCCACTGCTGAACCCCCAAGTTGCCGTCTCAGCGCGTCTCACCCTGTACGCCCTCGACGCTATGGCGCGTGTCCTGGGAGACCCCGGAAAATCCTTCCGGGGGCCCCTGCCGAACCGAGCTGAGGCTGTAACCATGCGAGGAATGACGCAGCACCTAACGACCGGCGAGCGCGTTGCCTGGTACCGCCATCGCCGCGGCCTGTCCCAGGACGTACTGGCTGGACTTGTTGGCCGAACGGCTGACTGGCTCGGCAAGGCGGAGAACAACCGCATCGAGCTCGATCGGCTCTCGGTGATCCGGACGCTCGCCCACGCGCTCGACGTGTCCATCGGCGATCTGATCGGTGAGCCGACCCTGCTGGAGTGGTCGAAGGACAGCGGCCGGCGCACCCTGCCCGCTCTCCGCGAAGCGCTCATGGACTACCGGCAGCTCGCCCCACTCATCGGGACGCCGGACGCCGGCGAACCTCCGACGCTGGCAGCGCTCCGCTCCGATGTGGGCGAAGTCTGGGACGCCTACCAGGACTCCCGGTACGGATTCGCCGCCCGGCAGCTCCCATCGCTCTTGTCCGACGCGCTGCTCGCGGCCCGGTCCTGCTCCGGTGATGAGCGCGATGAAGCGAACGGCCTGCTAGCCATGACCTACCAGGGGGCCGCTCTAGTGCTCGGCAAGCTCGGCGAGAACGAGCTGGCCTGGATCGCCGCAGACCGAGGACTCGCCGCGGCACAGCTCAGCGGGAACAAGGTGATCATTGGGTCGCTGTTCCGGTCGGTTACCCACTGCCTGCTCTCCGCGGGACGCTTCGAGACGGCTGCGCAGCTCGTCAAGGATGCGGCCGGCTACCTGGAGCCGGGCCTCGGCGAACCGACACCGGCGTACTTGTCCATCTACGGGACGCTGTTCCTTACCGGGGCCATGGCCGCAGCCCGAGCAGAAGACCGAGCGACGGCCCAGGAGTTCCTCCAGGAGGCGGAGAACGCCGCGTTCCGGCTCGGCGCCGACGCCAACCACATGTGGACGGCCTTCGGCCCGACGAACGTGGCGATCCACCGCGTGGCCGCTGCCGGCGAGCTGGGTGACGTACAGGTCGCGCTGGATCTCGGCCCGCAGGTGGACACCAGCGGCCTCCCGGTGGAGCGTCGGGTCCGGCACGGCCTGGAGGTCGCTCGGGCACTGAGCTCCTGGAACCGCACCGACGATGCGCTCGCCGCCGTCCTGGAAGCCGAGCAGCTTGCCCCTGAGCAGGTCAGGCACCACTACATGAGCCGAGACCTCGTCCTTGGCTGGGTCCGCGGAACCCGAGGACGCCCGAGCCGGCCGATCGCCGACCTGGCCGAGCGGCTACGAGTGGTGTGAGCTGGTTAGGCTCGGTTGCATGAGCGACAACGAGCACGAGGCGAAGATGGCGCGCCCGAGAATGGCTTCGGGCGCGCTGTTCTTTGATGACCAGGGTCGAGTCATGATGCTGGAGCCGACGTACAAGGACTACCGGGAGATCCCCGGAGGCTACGTCGAGGCCGGCGAGTCCCCGCTTCAGGCATGCGTCCGGGAGGTCCGAGAGGAACTGGGTATCTCACCGGAGATCGGCCGCCTGCTCGCTGTGGACTGGGCGCCCAGCCCGGCCGAGGGCGACAAGGTGCTTTATCTGTTCGACGGCGGAATCCTGCCTACGGAGCTCCGGGAGCAGATCCAGCTGCAAGCCGCTGAGATCGGGGCGTACGACTTCCATCCGCTGGACGCCGTCGCGAGCCTCACCATCCCGCGGCTCGCTCGGCGGATCGAGGCAGCGGCGGTGGCGCGAGCCCGCGGTCGAGTGGTCTATCTGGAGCATGGTCACGAAACTGCGCAGAAGTAGCTGACTCGCGCGCGGAGAGCACAGCCGTGGGTGCGTCAGCGCCAGTTCTTGGTTCCGGTGTTCCTCAAGCCTGGCCTGCGTGTCGCCACCGTGGGGCACTATCACCTCGTGGAATCCGAAGTGATAGCCGCGCTCATCGGTACCCCTGCCGTCCTCGTCACCGCGGTTGCCGCTTTTGCCGCAGGACGCGCACAGGCCCGGGCCGCCCACCGTGGCCCCGTCGTATCTGTGCGTCGTACCGCGCAGCGCGAGGCATACGTCGAACTCCTCACGACTGCCCGCGCCTACTCCCGTATGACGACGCTGCCCAGCGTGATGAGGGTTCTCGACGCTGAAGATGCGGACCTGACAGAGCGGGATGCCCTGCGCCGAATTGAAGAAATTCGGGCAGATGTTGACATTGAGCCCCTGCTGCACGCTGTGGCCGTTGTCTCCCTTGAAGGTCCCGACCCTCTCGCCACCCTTGCCGGTGTGATCGGTGACCATGCTCTTCGAATCAAAAAGGCATCTGCCCTTGCGCCATTGATCGAAACGTGGGAAATGGACGGACCGGATGTAAAGGTCGAACAGGCTGCGCTCACCGAGGCGACCGCCGCATTTGTGATCGCTGCCCGCACCTACCTGAATGGGCATGAGGGGGAGGGGATTTGAACGGCCGGCTCGACCCCGGCGTTGTCCAGGATGGATGTTCAGATAGCTCGACGTGCGGCGGCGGGGACTGGATGGGCTTTCTCATTGCAACAGAGCTGTTGCAATGAGAAAGTCCATCACTGTGCTCGGAGACCTACTCGGACTGCGAAGAGTCCTTGTGGTCAGTCGTTTCCATATTCCGGCTCTTGCCCAAGGTATTCCTCGGCATCGCCCTCAACATTAAATTCGGTCTCGATCCCCGCCTGTCGAATCAGCTCGTAGCCGTTCAGGACCAACTGGCAGCCGGGGCAGCTGAAATACTCAGCTTCGATGGTCAAGGTGACCGAGACGTCGAGCATGTAGTCGTAGTCCGACTCTTCGTCAGACCCGTAGCCGCCGGTCGGGTAGTGAACCTCCGTGTCGACGACTTCGTCGCCTTCGAGGAGGCCGGCCGATCCACAAACAGGGCAGGTCGTTTCCTCGCTGTGCGGCAGCTGTGCTGCCAAGTACTGGCTGCTCTTCCACTCTGCAGCGACTCTTGCGGGGAGAGTTCCTTCAAGCCTCTGTAGACGGCGCTGCTTGGCCCTCTCGATCAGGGCCTCTGTGCGCTGTTCAAGATTCTTGGCATTTTGCTGAAGGTGCTTAGTAACCACAATGTCGCGGTCTTCGCCGACGAGCTCGTCCATGTCTCGATCGAGTGCGGTGACCAGAATGGCGGCTTGTGCCCAATATCTGGGCCACCAGGCATGAGGAGGGATTGCCATGAAGCCGGCACCGCTGCTGTGCAGGTATTCGTTTCGGCCGTTGATGATCTTCATAGCTTCTGCCTGGTCGAAAGGCTTGAACGCCTTATGGCACCGTGCCATCAGGGTCTTCGCACGCACGGAGGTAAACCTGGCCTCGCCTTTGACGAGTCCACTCGCGATGAGAAGGTTGGTGCCTTCCTCATTCGGTTCAGCGACCAGGAGGGGCGAGACGCGAGCGAGGGCGGCTTTGGCCAGCAGTTCAAGCGCGAGAGCAGCCCAGAGGGCTTGTTCATCGAACGACCTGTAGTCTTCATCCATGGCCCGGTTGAGGAAGAGTTTCGCCTTGATCCAAAGCGCCTCGTGATCAAACGGCCTGTTCATGAGCCCTCGCGATCCAGGTGAAAGCTAAGCCGCTGCACTTCTCGTTGCGGCTCGTGGGCGGCCGAGGCACGGGCGTGCAGAGCTATGCGATTGTTGATCAGGAGCACTTGCCCGGGCGTGCTCCACTCGTGCTCGGTCGTAGAGTTCATCTCCTCGTCGAAGAACTGCACTGCCTGACGTGCTCGGGCATCGCAGGGCATCATGCACCCCGGGTCGTAGCGCAGACGCCCGCCCTTCAGCGCCGAAGCAAAGAAACTGTCCTTGCCGCTGCTGATCAGAAAGATGCCGTGCTGCAAGAATCCCGGCAGCACTGAGATGTAGCGTGCTCCGCCAACCCGCCGGTTCCAGAGACGCGTTGGTGTCGTGCTGGTGGAGTCACATGCAAGGACCACAATGTCGGGCGGTTCGGGAAGATGTGCACCATCCGTGTGCAGAGGCTGGGCCCCCTTGCCGTAGCGGGCGCTCAGGGAGTTGGGCTCTGCCTCGGATTGGCCAACTGGGCGCAAGGTGGTAACGCCCGGGGTGCCCTGCCGGGTTGGAACCTCGGTCCACCTCAGCAGCGTGGCCTCCTGCTGAACCTGGGCTATGGTCCCCGCGCCTGTGGCCCAGCCCTTGAACCTGCTCTCCTTGAGCAGGTCTTGCAACATCATCGCCATGCGGCAGTATGCGCAGACTGAGCCCTCAAGCCGCCACCGTATTGCCGATCCGACGCCGCTGACGACCGCCCTAGATCATTACCCGGCGACTACTGTTTGCAAGGTTGCGGTAGGCGGGCGCGAGCGCCTAGCCGTGTTCCGGACCCGCACGTCGCACTCGTCCGGCAGTTCCTGCTGCTGTGGCCGACGGGATCCGAAATCCTCACGGCCTCGCCCCCGCGACGCCGGTCGCCGAGCAAGACGTCCGACTCGCGCTCCTGCTGATCGGTGCCCTGGCCGGAGTGGACACTTGGCGGGCCATGCACGGGCCGACGGTGGCAGGTTGGCTCTCCCCGGTCCGATATCCGCACGTCAGCACGCTGGTAGGCCCCCTAGCCGGAACGCTCTTGAAAACTGTCGTGGCGGCAACGTCACCGTGGGTTCAAATCCCACAGCCTCCGCAGACAAACGGCCCCTGACCTGGTAACTCCCGGTCGGGGGCCGCTTCGTTGCCGGATGGCTGTTGACCCGTGGCTGACCGCTCTTGGCCGCGTTTGGCCGCCCTGTCTGGCACGGGTGTGGCACGCGCAGAGGGCGCCACTCAGCGCTGCCTGGAAAGGCGGGCTGCTGGCGGTCGGTGCTGTGCGCTCGGCAGGATTCGAACCTGCAACCTTCTGATCCGTAGGCGGGTGCGGCGTCCAGGCCCCCTGTGGCCGGACGGCGCTGGGGCATGCTCGTCGAGGTGCATCGAAGCACCTGCGTCCAACGGTGTGCGCTCACGTTGATGTCAGTCGCTGATGTCAGCTACCGGGAGCAGGTCCTGCGGCATCGGCCGAACCTGAAACCACCGCTTCGCAATGGGTTCCCACTCACCGGACACCCGCGGAATGGTCGGGGCATTGCCATGCTCCGCCCTCGCCAGGGCCGGCCATCCGGTCGTTCCTCCCCAAGTGCTAATCACTGTGCTTCTGGGCAGGGCCCTGCATGCCTTGCCCAGAAACAGCAAATCCGGGCAATCGGGGCAATCTGCTGCCACCTCCGCCCCCGCCGGCTCCCCCTTGGTCAATTTTCGGCCTGCATATACCCGCACCGGGTAGCATGATCACGACCTTGGGGGCCTTCAATGCGGCACGCACCCTGCGCCGCTGACCGAATTCGACACCCCCGTTAAGCCCATTCGAAATGAAATCCCAAAATGGGGGAATCGTGAAAGCTCGCAGTTTCGTGAGTGCCGGAGTTGCCGCAGCTGCGGCTGTTTTGCTCTGCAGCTCATCGGCGTTCGCAGAGGACAAATTGGTTTATACGACAGATGGCGGTGGATTCGCTGGCTGGGTAACTGGCACGCACACTTTCAACGTCTGCGACCAGAAGTCAGATGGCATGTCCCCGAAACTTGAGGTCCAGTCCTCGTCGGGAGCGAAATATTCGCTGCGTGCACCGAATGGCACAAACACTTGCGAGGATAAAATAAATGGCGCCGTCAGCGGCTTGAACTTCAAAATGAGGGTTTGCCAGATTAAGGGCAGCCGCAGCCTCTACTGCTCGGCGTGGACCTCGGTAAAGGGGTAAGAGCCTCAGCGTCAGGTTGCCGAGATGGGTGCATTGTTGCATGTGCCGTCCCGGGAATCCTGGCTCGTAAAAGTGCTGCGCCCCGCCGCTCTCACTGCGGCGGGGCGCGCGTTGCAGCAACTGGTGCTGCACAGCCCGAGGGGCGTTAGCCCAGGGGTAGCGAATTCAGGCGCTTCCACAAACAATGCCAGGTGCTCGCCAAGGTCAGTCCACGGGTGAGTCCTCAGCCAGCAGCTGACAACCGGCAGGTGTCCATGCCGCGAGAGCCAACCACGATCAGCCGCTCAGCCGAGCGGGAAGCTTCAACAACGACGATTGCAACGCGACTGTCCTTTAACGTCCGTCGTTGATGTCAGCGACGGGTGCCAGCGTTCAGGAAGTGATCCATGGGAACAAAGTTGCCATAAGCGAAAAGACGCTTGCGCTCACCCCCACAGTCGTAGCGGCAGCTTCCCTGATAAGCATGCGATCGGGGTCGGGCGCGGCCTTCACTGAAACGTCGATTAGGTGCTGCCGAAGCGAGAATTCTGGAGTGCCGTCAACCAATGCGGTGAAGGTGATCTTTCGGCCCTTCGGGGGTATCAGCTCAGGGCCGTAAGCGATGACCGTGCCGTCCACCGCACATGAGGTCTCTGCCGACTCACCTGCTGCCACGAGATCCACGACCTGGGCGTTGAGGTCCAGTTCGACGGGCCTTCCCTGATCGAAGTGCTCACTAGCGATTACGTTCCGGCCAGTGTTTTTGAGCCAGAGGACGACCACATGGGGGTTCGACAGCGGAACGCCATCGCGGCTCACCTCAATCGCTCCCGCAAGGTGGCCTGCGCCCTGTACGAGTGGCGACGAGCTTTCAACGCGGTAACTCAAGCGGCGTTTCGGCGGAAAGAGGGCTCTCCTGGGGTGCCCCGCTTCGGCGGGGCACCTCTTCTGCGTTCTCCTGTCTCACCCCGGGTCGCCTGTAGCCCGGCGCTGGCGCTGACCAGGGCGTGGGGGCCAGGGGCGGCCGGGATTTTGAGGCAGGCGCTGTTTCGTGCGTTCACCGGACGCGGAGGTCATGTCAGGTGTTCGATCGAGACGTCGCCCCACTGTTGCGCCATGTATTCGGCAACCAGTCGGCGATGGCAGTGCCCCGCCTTGTCTTCGCTGCAAAGCAGGACTGCGTTGTTGAGTAGCTCCCGGGGGACGGTGTTCTCGATGTGGCGATTCTTCATCAATTCCAGGAAGCGTTCTTCGTAGGATGTCCAGCTGGCGCCGTGCTTCTTGTAGTCGTCGAGCAGGGGCTGGGTTGGCGCCAGATCGGGACGATGGGCGTATTGCACGTCGCAGATCTCGCTGAGGAAGTACTTCAGGTCGTCGCGCTTGGCGAAGCCGGACAATTGGGATACGTTGTTCAGTCGGACATCGATCAGCGTTGTCACTTCAGCTTTGCGCAATAGCCCGAAAAACTTTTCCGCGGACTTCTTCGTAAAGCCGATTGTGTATAGTTTCATTTTCCCGATGTCCCGTTGGCGCGAAGTTCCTCATTGACGTACGCGATCCGGTCTTCCTGGCGGCTGAGAGCCTCCTGGAGGCGTTCGGCCGGCGTGCGGAATAGTTCTTCCTGGTCCAGCCCGAAACTGGCCATCAAGCGTTGCATTGCCATGGCGTGGCTCTCGATATGCCCGTCGCCGTGAATGTGGTCGATGGTGATCCCGCATTCTTCGAGCGTTCGCGCGACGAGGACACAGCGATGGCATTCGAGTGGTTCTTGTTCAGTGCACATAACGGCGATTCGCTCATTCTGTGCACCCTTCAGTAGGCGGTCGATGCCGCTGACGAAATCCGGGGTCTTGGCGAGACGGCCGTACTGTACCTGTCCGTCGACATAGCATGTGGCGTCTTTCGTGCGCGCTCCGAGTTCCTTGCCCAGGAAGGCATATTTGATGTCGACCTCGCGCAAACTGCGCTTCACTGCATCTCGGTTGAACTGGGGGGTGAACCGACTGGCGGGTGTCGACCGCACATCGGCGACCGCCGTGATTTCATGCTTGTGAAGTAGGCTGAGGAAATGCGAAACACTGTGCGTGGAGTGGCCGACGGTAAACACGGTATTCAGTGTCATTGCTTGCTGCCTGCTTAAATCTTTGCTCGCTCGATGATGGCTGCCACTAACTTGTAAGCATAATCTTCGTACGGTTCACCGAGACTCACCGTAAGGAAAGATTCGCTCAGTTCGTAGGTCCCTTCCTGCTTGGCCAGGTATGTTTGTTCATACTCGGGATCAGTCAGTCGCAGTATGTATGGGCATCCGGCGTAGCGAAAGTGTGCGTCCACGACCAGCCTGCTGTCGCCGAACGCTGCGCTGGGGGCATGCACCTGTAACGTTACGCTGTCAACGCGGATGAGCTTGAGCGAGTCCGGTAAAGTGTGCGCTTGTTCAATTGCGACACGGTTGTTGTTGCCGTGATATGTGCGGTGTCCGTTGATCCATAAGGTTTTTGGATGCTGCTCCAGTGTGAGCAGCTTGTCCCACTTGGCCCTGCCGGTCTTCTCCCAGTAGTAATTGGGGTCAAGGAGCCAGTTTTCGCTTTGGTAGCTGCGTGGCTGAGGGGTGAGGAGTGGCACGGCGATGATGTCGAGGACTCTCGGGTCCGTTCTGTCT
Organism: Streptomyces sp. NPDC029466; assembly: GCF_055574515.1. NCBI lineage: Bacteria > Bacillati > Actinomycetota > Actinomycetes > Kitasatosporales > Streptomycetaceae > Streptomyces > Streptomyces sp. NPDC029466. Next base: position 121,936 of record NZ_JBVHZH010000021.1, on the reverse strand, counting down.
GCATATTGCCGCTCATATTCGGATACTTCGCGGTTCGGGCGGGTGCTGACTGGGCGTATCCATTGTCCTGACCCCTTGTCGACCATGCCCGCCACACATCGACCCGCATTCTTGCGCGAGTTTGCTAAGCACACGAGCGTCTTGACAGTGGCCATGTGTCCCCCCAAAAAAAGGCTGATGTGCCGGCCCGTTCGTGACGATAACGCGGCGCAGTAACGCAGGGCGACGGTTGCCGGTGAAGTAACCGCCGCTATCGGCCAGGCTCGGGTCGGGAATTCGCTCGGTGAAGGAGAGCCTCGTCGAGTCGCCTGTGGCCCATGATTCTGGACGGGGTTCCTTCTTTTCGATCATGGCGGATTTGGCAGCTCGCAGGTCAGCCACAACCTTCAGGTCAGCCAACAGCCGGAGACGGGGGTGCAACAGGCATACGCGTCCCGGTCGGTTGGCGTCGGTGGGCCAGTTCACGTAGGCCATGAACTCCGCCGGCCCACTACAGGGTCGGCATCACAATGGCTCAGATCTTGTCCCGTCTCTCGCCAGCCCAGCGCCCTGGGTGAGTGTCCTCAAAAGAGCTGGTTTTGCTCGGTGCCGGCGGTCCGCAGGCGGTGCGTCACGACCGGCATCTGTGGCCTGTCCGGGGCCTCCTGCCTGGCACTATGTGGCCAGCCAGCGGCTGGGGGAAGCGGTGGCGCCGAGCGCGGCGGCGTGGAGCTTGGCTGAAATGCGATTGGCTGTGGCGATCATGCACTGGGATGCTCGTCCCCGACCATGATCCATAGGGGAACAGGAGTACCACTCTTGAGGACGAAGCTCATCGCGCTCGGCGGCGCCGCGCTCATCGCGACGCTGCCGCTCGCCACCGCCCAGACCGCATCCGCCTCGTCCGTCTGCCGGGAGGGCTCGGTCTGCACCTGGTCGAAGAATGACTTCGGGGGCACGAAGCGCACCAGCGGCGTGAACCCCTCGCACGGCTGTTACCCGTGGAGCGGGAAGACCGTCTCCAACCAGACCAAGAGGACGATCCGGGTGTACAGCGACGTCTCGTGCACCGGCAAGCGCGTCGACATCAAGAGCCACCACTGGGGGCAGACCAAGCCGGGCGCGACCATTAAGTCCATCGCGATCATCGGCTCGTGACCGCCGGCTAGGAGCTAGTCGGCACCCGCAGAACCGAGACACGGTCCCGGCCCTCGCATCCCGGCCCGGGGCCGTGTTGGTGCGGGGGTCGGCCGGTGCGGGGGTCGGCTGGTGCGGGCCCGGCGTCGAGTCAACTCCGTATGGGTCCGGTCTACGCGGCGTTCAGCGCGGTGGCGACGTTGATCTTGCGCATCCCGGCCGCGCCTGGGGGCAGCCCTTAGGTGGCAGTGTCAGTCGGGGGGTAAATGCCCGGGGTCGCTGGCGAGGTGGCCATTGTCGGGGGCGAGGGTTCCGCAGAGCCGTTTCACGGGTGTGTAGAGGGGCCGGCCGTCGGAATCGATGCCGTCCTCGTCGGGAGACTCGCAGAGCCGGTCGAAGGGCACGGTGACGAACGGCCACGCGCCGGGGATCTCCATCGAACCGGGGTGCTACTGCCACACGGTGCCGAAGTGCCGGTTGTGGAATTCCCTGAGGTACCAGGAGGCGGTCTGGAGGAAGTCGCCCCCTTCGTGCTCGTGGGCCTGCTCGGCGTAGCGGCCGCGGATCAGATCTTCGAGGCGGACGAGCGCGTCGAGGCTGAAGTCCCGGGTGTCAGGGGCCTGTTCGGCTCAAGTGGGGAATTCTGCGTGCTGGATGGTCAGCCAGGATTCAGGACGGAGTTGTCGGACCTGAGCGGGTTGAGCCGGCGCAATTCCTCGTATTCGTCTTCGTATTCGTCTTCGGTGATGTTCATGGCCGGGACCGTAGCGGTTGGCTTTGGGGGCGGCGGTAGCCATAACCGCCATATGTAGGCGCGGAGTTGGCACCTCGTCCACAGGAATCCTCCGGTCCGAGGGCTCGGTGTCGCGGCGAACCGGTTCGTTTGCCGGAGAAGCGGAATGGGGGGCTTCTCTGCCGAATGGCAGATGTGGTGGTCCATGGGCCGAGCCGAGACTGCGGATGTGCCTCGGGGGAGCGGTGGCCGAAGTCGGTTGCTGTGGTGGTCGAACGGGGCGCATGTGCTGACGAGGGGAAGGCGAGAGGGCTATGGGTCTCTTTCGGTGCGTGCCGGCTGCCAGGCGTGGGGTTTCTGGGATGGCGATGGCGGTGGTGACGGTGATGGCGCTGATGGGGGTGGTGGTTCCGGCGGCGGGCGGGGCCGGAGGTGAGGCGTATGCCGCGGGGGAGGGCGGCTCGCGGTGGGCGCAGGCTTGGGGGGCTGCGGTGCAGCAGCCTGTCGAAGGGGATGTGGATGACGTTCCCAACTGGTCGAAACAGGGGTTTCGTCATCAGTCGGTGCGTCAGGTCGTGCGGGTCGGTGTCGGCGGGGACCGGGTGCGGATCAGGCTGTCCAACCGGTATGGCAAGAAGCCGCTGCGGGTGGACGGGGCGGTGATCGCGCGGTCCGGGGGCGGGGCGCAGGCATGGCCCGGGACCGCGCGGAAGGTGAGCTTCCGGCACGCTGGTTCGACGGTGATCCCGGCGGGCGGGGAGGCGGTCGGCGATGCGGTGACGCTGTCCACCTCACGGTTGGAGAATCTGGTGGTCACGTTGTACTTCGCCGGAGAGACCGGACCGGCGACCTTCCACCGAGTGGGGTTGGCGGCCTCCTACCGGGCTGCCGGGAATCACCTCAACGATGTGTTGGCCAAGGCGTACCGCGAGTCGTCGCAGTCGTCCTACTTCCTCAGCGGGGTTGATGTCTCCGGGCCGTTCCGGGCGTCGCGGAACACGGTGGTGTCGTTGGGGGATTCGGCGACCGATGGGGTGGGGGCCACGGCGGAGGCCCACGGCCGGTATACGGATGTTCTCGGCGAGCGGCTGGTCGCCGGCCGCCGGAACCTTGGTGTGGTCAATGCCGGCATTGCCGGGAACATGCTGTTGACCAGCAGTTCCTGTTTCGGGGAGAAGGGCATCGCGCGGTTCCGGCGGGACGTTCTGGACCGGCCGGGGGTGCGTACGGTGATCGTCGAGCTGGGGGCGAATGATGTCGGGGCCAACTGGTCCACGGGCGCCTGCTTCCCGTCGTCGCACAAGCCGGTCTCGGCGCGCCAGATCACCGAGGGGTACCGGGCGTTGATCCGCGCCGCGCACGGGCGGGGGATCAAGGTCATCGGGGCCACGCTGGTGCCGCTGAGCGGGTATCCGGGCTACCCGGGCCATGCCGCCAAGGTGGAGAGGCTACGTACGCAGGTCAACCACTGGATACGCACCAGCGGGGCGTTTGACGCGGTCGTCGACTTCGACAAGGCCCTGGCGGACCCGGCCCACCCGGAGCGGCCACGGCCGGGCTATGTCTACGAGGACGGGCTGCATCCCAACGATGCCGGGTACCAGGCCATTGCCAATGCTTTTGATCTGTCGGTGCTTTGACGGGTAGTCGCGGCGGCGCGGTCACGGCGGTCACTGTGACCGCCGTGATTGCGGTGTTCGGGGTGTCGGGCGGTGATCAGCGGTCCGGATCACCGCCCGGTTGGATTGGTTTATGGCGTCACTTTTTAATGCGCCACTTTTTATTGAGGCATTCTTTCTTTCGGTGAGGGGGAGGCTGCCATGCAAGTGGTGTGCTGTGGCGGTAAAATGACCTCGGTGAAGTGGGGAGTGGGGGAGGGAGTTGGGTGGTCGGGGGCTGCTGTGGGAAAACATGCGGGTGTCTGGAAACGCTTCTAGCGTGAGTGTCATGGGTACTCAACAGACAACACAGGACAAGTACTACGTCGTGGTTGCCGGTGACACGCTTTCCGGTATCGCTTCCCGTTTCCATACCACTGTGAAGCAGCTTCAGATCTGGAACAATATTCCGGATCCGAACGTCATCAAGGTGGGTCAGCGGCTTCTTGTCGTCAAGGCCACGGCGGGAGAGCCGCAGCCTGGCGATCCCAGCTTCGTTCCGTTCCCCGGCGGCGAATGGTTCAAGACCCTGCCGACCAGCCCGATCATCCAGATGATGGGGCTGCGCCTCGTGGAGGAAGGGTGCGGCGCCGCTTACGGGTTCAGCGGCCCCGGGCCGAAGTGGAATGACAAGCACCGTCAGGCCTATTCCTCCTTCCAGAGTGCGCTGGGATACACGGGCTCGGATGCGGACGGGTGGCCGGGGCGTAAGTCCTGGGACCAGCTGCGTGTTCCGTTCCCGGAGGAGGACTACGGCGCCCAATGAGGCGTGTCGGTGTGCCAGTGCGCCGGGTTGCCTCACTTCACGGCCCCGGCCGACCGGTATGCCGGTCAAGTCGTATGGAATAGCGTCGCATCACGTCACGTGCATCTTGTGGATTCGCGTGGGATCACGTGGAATCCCTGCCGTGTGGCTGCCGGATAGGAGAATGGCGGCTGCGGGGCGGGGATTTCTGTGAGATGGGGATTGTTGTGGGGTGGGGTGGGGTGGGGTGGGGGTGCTGTGAGATTGCCGTGAGAGGGGCGCGATAAAGTGGTGGTGGAATTTGGAATTATCTTCCCGGCATGATGCGGAAAGTGAGCAGGGGTCACGGTGGGTGCGCGGAGGGCGGGGGGAAAGGGCGGCTCCAGGCGGGGGGCCGTGGTGATCCGGCGGGCCGAAGGGCGGGATGCCGGGCGGCTCACTCGGTTGGTGCGGAGTTCTCGCGCGTATGAGGGGCGGTATTCCTCGATGGTCGAGGGGTATCGGGTGGGGCCGGACTACATCGCGGCGCATCGGGTGTTCGTTGCCGTGGAGGAGGCCGTCGGGCACGGTGCGGCGCCCGGTGAGCAGGAGCGGGTGTGTGGCTTCTATGCGCTCCTTGTGGAGCCGGCCGAGCTGGATCTGATGTTTGTGGCGGACCAGGCGCAGGGGTACGGCATCGGGCGCCGGCTGATCGCGCACATGCGGGACGAGGCGCGGCGGGCCGGGCTCGACCGCGTGCGCGTGGTGTCGCATCCGCCCGCCGAGGGTTTCTACCGGAGCATGGGCGCCCGGCCGGTCGGTGTGGTGCGGGCCGATCCGCCCGCGGTGATGTGGGACCGGCCGGAGCTGGCCTTCCTGGTGGAGCCCGGCGAGGAGCGCTGACCTTGTGGTCGCGGGGCATGGGCATGGGCACGGGCCTGGGGGCAAGGTGCGCAGCGCGTTCCGGGGCAGGGGCGTGGACCTGGGGCAGCGTCTGGGCCGGTGGGGCGGGACCTGGGTGCAGGCGCGGGACCTGGATGCAGGGCGCGCCGGGCGGGAGGGCCGGCTGCTGCGGGCAGGGCGGGGAAAATTGCTGGCGGGGTAGGTCTTTTGCGGTGACTGTGGGGGTATGGCGCGATCATTTGAGGACCTGGTGGCCGAAGCCGAGGCCGTATCGGTAGAGGGATGGGATTTCTCGTGGCTGGCGGGGCGGGCCACGGAGGAGCGGCCCTCGTGGGGATACCAGCGGGCGATGAGTGAGCGGTTGGCGGGTGCGTCGGCTGCGTTGGACCTTCAGACGGGCGGCGGTGAGGTGCTCGCCGGCGCGGCGAAGCTGCCGCCGGTGATGGTGGCCACGGAGTCCTGGCCGCCGAATGTCGCCAAGGCCACCGCGCTGCTGCATCCGCTCGGTGCGGTGGTGGTCGCCGATGCGGATGAGCCGCCGCTGCCGTTCGCCGATGCGGCGTTCGACCTGGTGACGAGCCGCCATCCGGTGACGGTGTGGTGGGAGGAGATCGCCCGGGTGCTGCGGCCCGGGGGCGTGTACTTCTCCCAACAGGTCGGTCCGGCCAGTGTGTTCGAGCTGGTGGAGTACTTCCTGGGGCCGCAGCCGGAGCACGTACGGCGGGGCCGTCATCCCGAGGATGCGCGCCGGGCGGCGGAGGCGGCGGGCCTTGAGGTGGTCGATCTGCGCGCGGAGTCGTTGCGGACCGAGTTCTTCGACATCGGGGCGGTGATCTACTTCCTGCGGAAGGTGGTCTGGATGGTGCCCGGCTTCACGGTCGGCCAATACCGGGATCGGCTGCGGGAGTTGGATGCGCAGATCCGCGAGGAGGGGCCGTTCGTGGCACAGACGACCCGGTTCCTGATCGAGGCGCGGAAGGGGTAGGTCGCGCCGGGCCGTCTCCTCGGGCCGACTCCCAGGCCGCCCGTTCTGGGCCGGGCCGTCTCCTCGGGCTGTCTCCCAGGCTGCCCGTTCCGGGGCGGGGCGTTGGCCGGCCGGTGTCCCCTAGCCGCGGCGGGCTGCCGAGGCGATCGTTGCTCGGGCCTCCTCTGCGGACAGGCCGGTGTGGCAGGCGGCCTCTGTCAGCCTGGCGGCGAGTTCCTGGCCGAGGCCGGATTCCTGGGCGCGGCAGGCTGCCCAGAAGAGGCGGGCATTGCGCTGGCCGCGCGGGGAGGCCCGGACGAAGCGTATGAGCGCCGCGGCGGGCTGGGGCGGGACGCCGTACGGCGGCTCGCGGTGGGCGGGCGGGGGCGGGGCCGTGAGCAGGGTGAGCAGGGTGTCCGGCACGGGGGCGGGGCGGTGTGGTGTGTCCGCTGCGAGGACATACCGGCCGTGGGTGGTGAGTGAGCCGGGGCCGACGAGATAGCCGCCCGCGCCGCGGACGTCGATGCCGGGGGCGAGCCGGCCGACCGAATTCGATACGGGCGGGGTCGGCGGGCCGGTGAACCAGAGGTGGCGGCCGCCGCTGGGGGTCAGGACAGTGACGGTCGGCGGGAGCGGGAAGCCGTGCTCTTCGGCGAGGAACCGGAGGGCGGTCAGGCCGTCGGCGCCGTTTTTGGTGTCGAGGTCGATGCCGATGAGGTGGTGCGGGGGCCGCCCGCAGGCGATGCCGTAGCCGGTGGCCCAGGGGGCGGCGGCGAACATGCGGCGGACGGTGAGCGGGTCGGTACTCGCGTCGTGTACGCCGTGCCCGAGCCGGCCGCAGGCGCCGCGGCAGGTCGGGGTCTCGGGGTGCCCGCGGTGCGGGGACCTGATGGCGGGGAGCTTGCTGCGGGTCAGTGGCATGACGGGGTAGCCGGCCTCGGCGGCGAGGAGTGCCTGGGTGAGCGCGGTGGCGGGGGCGTCCGCGAGCGCGGCGGCGGGTGCGTCCATGGGCGTGGTTGCGGACGGGGCCGTGGGTGTGGCGGCGGGTCGAGCCATGGGCCTCGTGGTGGTCGGCCCCTCCGTGGGCGGCGTGCGGCGGCGCAGGTCGGCCCAGGGGTCGTGCTGCTGCTTGGTCCGTGGCTCGTGCTGCTGGTCGGCCCGCGGATTGGGTTGTTGCTCGGTGCGTGGCTCGTGCTGTTGCTCGATCCGTGGATTGGGTTGCCGTTCCGTCCACGGCTCGGGCTGCCGCTCGGCCCACGGGTCGGGTTGCTTGTCGCTCGACGGAGTGGGCGTCGTGCCGCGCCATGGGGCAGGCGGCATGCCTCCCCGTGGATGGGGTCGGCTGTTGGTCCAGGGGTCGGGCGGGTGGTCGGTCGGTCTTCCGGCATGGCGGCGGTGCATGGCCATGGCTCTATTTTCGTACGAATGTTCGACGAAGGGAAGGGGGGCGTGTGTGCATTGACCCGCGCGCCGGTGCGTCGATGCGCCGGGGGTGGGCTCGTCGGCCGCGCCACGGACGGGCCTGCCCGCGAGGCCCGGCGCCGCCGTAAGGGTGTGACCGGGGGTACGCGTGCGACAGGGGTTTACCCGAGGTTTCTCATGCTTGCGGGGGAATCACGCCTCGTGACGGGTTCGCCGGGTGTTCGTGGGCAAAGCTGACTTCGCGACGTCGAGGCAAGGATCGCGGTGGTCGGCCAACTGCCGTATGAGAAAGCGGAGTTCAACAGTCGTGTTCCGTAGGAGGAGAAGAGTCATGGCAAGCACCCGTACCGGCCGCGTCTTCGCCGTCGCCGCCGCACTGCCCTTCGCGGCCACCCTTTTCACCGGCGTCGCGCAGGCCGACAACGGCGGCTTCGCGACCAGTGGGTCGAGCTCGGCGGCGACGAGCCAGACGGGGACCGGTGTCGGCGGCGACAACCTCGGTAACTCGACCACCGGCCAGCAGGTCGCCAACGGTGCCGGCGCCTCCAACCAGAACAACACAGCGAGTGTGAACGGCTCCGCCGGTCCCACGGAAATCGACCAGACCAACTGCACCGTCACCTTCAACAACTTCGAGTGATCCGGCCCGCCGTCCAAGGGTCTTCCGTCCAAGGGCCCGCCGCTCAGGGGGTGCGGCGGCCAGGGGGTGCGGCGGCCGTCCGGTAGGGGAGAGGCCAGGGTCGGCACGGAGAGAATGGGGCTTCTCCGGGGTTCACTGCGCCGACCTTGACAGCGAGCGGGTTTCTGACGGACAGTCAGAAACCCGCTCGCTCGTTCGTACGTCCGGACCCAGCGCACCGGGCATACGGCCACCAGAAGGGGAGGCCGCCGACGTGCACCTCGCCCCCACCGCGCGCCAGGAGCGGCTGCGCGCCGCGCTCCGTTCGTACTTCCGGGAGCTGCTGCCGGACGGGCCGGTCGAGGACGCCGCGGCGCAGCGTGCGGTGCTGCGCCGGATCGGCGCCGACGGCATGTTGGGCCTGGGCTGGCCGACCGCGTACGGCGGGCAGGGCCGCGGCCCCGACGAGCAGTTCGTGTTCTTCGACGAGGCGTACCGCGCGGGCGCGCCGGTCTCGATGGTCACGCTCAACACCGTCGGCCCGACCCTGATGAAGTACGGCACCCAGCAGCAGAAGGACTACTTCCTGCCGCGCATCCTCAGTGGCGAGCTCGTCTTCGCGATCGGCTATACGGAGCCCGAGGCCGGTACCGACCTCGCCGCCCTCCGTACCCGCGCGGTGAAGCAGCCGGGCGTCGTCGGCGCCACCAAGGGCGCTGAGAACATCGGAGGAGGCGGCACTGAGGACGCTGATGGCGCCGAGAGCATCGGAGGAGGCGCCGCCGAGGACGTCGCGGCCACCGTCGGCGCCACCGAAGATGCCTCGGGCACCGGAGGCACCCCCAAGGGCGCCGCGACCACCGGCGCCGCCGCCCAGGACGCCTCAGGCCCCGGCGCCGCCGCCCAGGACGTGACGGGCCCCGGCGGCACCCCCGAGAACGCCCACTGGCTGATCAACGGCACCAAGAGCTTCACCAGCAACGCCCAACGGGCCGACTGGATCTGGCTCGCCTGTCGCACCGACCCCGACGCGCCCAAGCACCGGGGGATTTCGATCATCCTGGTGCCTACCGACGCTCCCGGTTTCTCGTGGACGCCGATCGAAACCGTCGGCGGGCTGACGACCACCGCCACGTACTACGACGGCATCCGCGTCCCGGCCGGGAACCTCGTAGGGGAGGAGAACGGCGGCTGGCAGCTGATCACCAATCAGCTCAACCATGAACGCGTCGCGTTGGCCGCTCTCGGTATGCAGGCCGAGGACGCCTTGGACGCGGCGCTGGCGTACGCCCGTACACCCGACCGGGAGACCGGCGAGCGGCCCGCCGACCGCCCCTGGGTGCGGTCCCGGCTCGCCGAGGCGCACGCCCGGCTTGCCGCCACCCGGCTGCTGAACTGGCGGCTGGTAGACGAGGTGGGCGCCGGGACGCTGAGCCCCGGGGACGCCAGTGGCGTCAAGTTCGCGGGGACGGAGAGCACCGTCGAGGTCTACCGGATGTGCCAGGAGGTGGCCGGGGACGCCGCCCTGGTACGGGCCGGTTCACCGGGCGTCTTCGGGCACGGGGAGCTGGAGCGGATGAACCGTGCGGCGCAGATCAACACCTTCGGGGGCGGCGTGAGCGAGGTCCAGCGGGAGCTCGTCGCGACGATGCGGCTGGGGATGCGGAGGGGGCGGCGATGAACCCGGTGCGGCTCGCATACGAGCAGCTCAAGACCTATGAGGGCCGGCCGACCTCGGCTCCCGGCGTGGGCAAGGACCTGGTCAACGAGCCGATGATCCGGCACTGGTGCGAGGCCGTGGGCGACACCCACCCCGCCTACCGGGGGCCGGATGCCGTCGCTCCGCCGACCATGCTTCAGGCCTGGACGATGGGCGGGCTCTCCGGCCATGCGGACCGCTCGGGGGCGTACGACGAACTGTCCGGGTTGCTGGACAGCGCCGGGTACACGTCCATCGTGGCCACCGACTGCGAGCAGGAGTATCTGCGGCCGCTGCGGCCCGGTGACCGGATCACCTTCGACTCGGTGATCGAATCGGTGTCGGAGTGCAAGACCACGAAACTGGGGGTCGGGCACTTCATCACGACGCGGATGGATATCCGGGCGGACGGCGAACCGGCCGGGACGCATCGCTTCCGGGTCCTCAAGTACGCCCCGGCCGCACGGCTTTCCAAGACGGGCGAGGGGCCTCGCGAGACGGGCGGCCGGCTCTCAAAGACGGCGGAGCGGCCTCCCGAGACGATCGGTCGGCCCTCAAAGACGGCGGGGCGGCCTTCCGAAACGGCCGAGCAGCCCCAGGCCCCCCAGCCCTCCCAGCTCACCGAGCTCCCCCGGCCCCGCCGCCCCCGCCCCGTCATCAACCGTGACAACGCGGGTTTCTGGGAAGGCGTTCGCGGGCACCGGCTGCTGATTCAGCGCTGCACGGGCTGCCGGACGCTGCGCTTCCCCTGGTTGCCGGGGTGCAACACCTGTGGGTCACCGGAGTGGGACACCGTCGAGGCGAGCGGCGCGGGAACGGTCTTCTCATACGTCGTGATGCACCATCCGCCGTTCCCCGCGTTCACGGTGGCCGACACACCGGCCGACGGGGCGGGCCCGGACGCGACGGCCCCCGGCGCAGCGGGCTCCGGCACGGCGAGTCCCTACGCGGTCGGGCTGATCGAGCTCGCGGAGGGGGTACGGATGGTCAGCAACATCGTCGGCGTCCCCTACGACAAGGTGCGGATCGGGATGCCCGTACGGCTCGAATTCCTCTGCGCGGATGAGGAGTTGGAGCTGCCGGTCTTCCGGGTGGCCGAGGGTGGTGAGGGGTGAGATGGACTTCACGCCCACCCCGGAACAGGCGGCGGCCCGTGAGCTGGCCGCGGAGATCTTCGGCGACCTGTCCACACCGGAACGCCTCGCCGCAGGAGGCAGCGATACCGACGCCGCCCTGTGGAAGGCGCTGTGCGCGGCCGGCCTACCAGGCGCAGCGGAGGAGACCGGACTGCTCGGGCTCGTCCTGATGCTGGAGGAGCAGGGCCGTACGACGGCACAGGTGCCGTTCGCCGCGACCTGTGTGTACGGCCTGCTGGCGATCGGCGCCCACGGCAGCGCGGAGCAGCGGGCGCGGCTGCTGCCGCCGCTGCGGACCGGCGAGGCGGTCGCGACCGGGGCCTTCCCGGCGAGACGTGGCGGCGTACGGGCCGAGGGCATGGCGGACGGGAGGGCGGACGGGGCGGCGGATCCGACGGCGAACGGGAGGGCGGACGGGGCGGCGGATCCGACGGCGAACGGGAGGGTGGAAGGGCCGACGGACTCGACGGTGAACGGGACGGCGCACGGGACAGGGCGGCTGACCGGCGTCGTGCCCGTGGTGCCATGGTTGGGCGTGGCCACCCATGTGCTGGTGCCGGACGGGGCCACGCGGGCGCTGTGGCTCGTACGCACCGACGCTCCCGGTGTGCGGCGGGACCCGGTCGAGACCACCGCACCGTGGTCGGCGGGCCGCCTCACCCTGGACGACGCCCCAGCCGAACGCCTGGGCTCGGACGCCCCGGCCGAATGCCTCGCCCCGGAGACCCCGGCCGAATGTCTGGGCCCGGAGTCCCCGGCCGAACGCCTCGCCCCGGATACCCCGGCCGAACGCCTCGCCCCAGAGACCCCGGCCGAACGCCTCGCCCCGGACCCCCGAGCCGAACGCCTCGCCCCGGCCCCCAGCGCCCTCTCCCACCCCACCCAGCCCGCCGGCCGCGACGCCTACGCCGACATCCTGGCCCTCGCCCGGACGGCCTTCGCCGGTCTCCAGGCCGGGGTCGCGGCCGGCTCCCTGGCCCGTGCGGTGGCCCACACCACCACCCGCGAACAGTTCGGCCGCCCGCTCTCCACGAACCAGGGCGTGCTGCTGCGCGCCGCCGACGCCCACATGGACATCGAGGCCATCCGGCTCACCGCCTACGAGGCGGCCTGGCGCCGGGACGCGGGCCTGGATGCCGGACCGCATGCGCTGACCGCCGCCTGGTGGGCGTCCGAGGCGGGCACCCGCGTGGTGCACACCGGCCAGCATCTGCACGGCGGCATCGGTGCCGACCTCGACCACCCCGTCCACCGGCACTTCCTCTGGGGCAGACAGCTCGCCGGATATCTGGGCTCGGGAGCCGAAGTCCTGGAGGAGCTGGGGGAGTTGCTCACCGGGGAGCGCCCGACGCCGGCCGCCCGCCCGGACCAGCCGCCCCGGACCCGGACGGAGGCCCCATGAAAGCCGGTGACGAGCTCCCCGCCCTCACCATCCCCCTGACCCGCACCCTGATCGTCGCCGGAGCCCTGGCCTCCCGTGACTACCAGGACGTGCACCACGACGCCGAGGCGGCCCGCGTGAAGGGCTCCCCGGACATCTTCATGAACATCCTCACCACCAACGGGCTGGTCGGCCGCTACATCACCGACCACTTCGGCCCCCGCTGCACCCTGCGCAAGGTCGCGATCCGCTTGGGCGCCCCCAACTACCCAGGAGACACCATGGTGTTGCGCGGCACCGTCACCGAGGTCACGGACGGTACGGCGGTGGTGGTGCGGGTCGTCGGCACGAACGGCATCGGCCACCACGTCACCGGCACGGTCACCGTGGACATCCCGGAGGGCGCCCCGGAAGGGACCCCGGAGGGCATCCCGGAAGGGACCCCGGAAGGGATCCCGGAAGCCGCCCCGGAAGGGACCCCGGAGGGCATCCCGGAAGGGACCCCGCAAGGGATCCCGGAAGCCGCCCCGGAGGGCGCCCCGGAAGGCATCCCGGAAGGGACCCCGCAAGGGACCCCAGAAGGCACCCCAGAAGCCACCCCGAAAGGGCTCCCGGAGGCCACCCCATGAGCATCCGCCGCCCCGACTCCCTAGGAGGCCGGGCCGCCATCGCCGGCATCGGTGCGACCGAGTTCTCCAAGGACTCCGGCCGCAGCGAGCTGCAACTGGCCGTCGAGGCGGTACGCGCTGCCCTCGACGACGCCGGGCTGACCCCCGCGGACGTCGACGGGCTGGTCACCTTCACCATGGACACCAACCCCGAGATCACCGTCGCCCAGGCGGCCGGTATCGGCGAGCTCTCGTTCTTCTCCCGGGTCCACTACGGGGGCGGCGCGGCCTGCGCCACCGTCCAGCAGGCGGCCCTCGCGGTCGCGGCCGGAATCGCTGAAGTCGTCGTCTGCTACCGGGCGTTCAACGAGCGCTCCGGCCGCCGCTTCGGCTCCGGCGTGCAGCAGCGGGAGCCGTCCGCCGAGGGGGCGGCGCTCGGCTGGAACCTCCCCTTCGGCCTGCTCACCCCCGCCTCCTGGGTCGCCATGGCCGCCCAGCGCTACCTGCACACCTACGGGCTGACCCCGGACGCCTTCGGCCCGGTCGCGGTCACCGACCGCCGCCACGCCGCCCGCAATCCGGCCGCCTACTTCTACGGGAAGCCCATCACCCTCGCCGACCACGCCGCCGCCCGCTGGATCGTCGAACCACTACGGCTGCTGGACTGCTGCCAGGAGACGGACGGCGCCCAGGCGATCGTGGTGACCTCGCCCGAGCGGGCCCGCACGCTGCCGCACCCGCCGGCGCTGATCACGGCCGCCGCACAGGGCGCGGGCCGCGCCCAGGAGCAGATGACCAGCTTCTACCGCGACGGTCTGACCGGACTCCCCGAGATGACCGTGGTCGCCCGCCAGCTCTGGCGAACCGCCGGCCTGACCCCCGCCGATATCGATGTCGCGATCCTCTACGACCACTTCACCCCGTTCGTGCTGATGCAGCTGGAGGAGTTCGGCTTCTGTGCGCCCGGCGAGGGCTCGGACTTCGTCGCCGCGGACACCCTCCCCCTGAACACCCACGGCGGCCAGCTCGGCGAGGCGTATCTGCACGGGATGAACGGCATCGCCGAGGCCGTCCGCCAGCTCCGCGGCACCTCCGTCAACCAGGCGGGCACCCCCGCACATGTGCTGGTCACCGCGGGTACGGGGGTGCCGACTTCGGGGCTGGTCCTCGGCGCGGACGGCTGACGGGGCGGTCGCGAGCCGAATCCGTGGTCACAGGTCCGACGGGTACGACCTGCCTGTCCCCCTAGAGGAGGTGAGGCAGACCTCACCCGTACAACTTCAGACGGATGGGCTTCGGCACCTGGGGGCGATCCCTTCACCCCACCCTCGCTCCTAGCGTGGTGCCCATGACCACGCCAGTGTGCACCAGCGCTTCGACCGCCGCTGTGTTCCCGACGTTCTCGTCCTATGTACGGGCCCGGGGGCCGGTCCTGCTGCGCGCCGCGCGGTCGATGTCTCCCAACCCGAACGACGCCGAGGACCTCCTCCAGACGGCACTGACCAAGACCTATGTGGCCTGGGACCGGATCGAGGACCACCGCGCCCTGGACGGCTACGTCCGCCGCGCGCTGATCAACACCCGCACCTCCCAGTGGCGCAAGCGCAAGGTCGAGGAATTCGCCGTCGACGAGCTCCCGGAGCCGGACCCGCTGCCGGCCCCCGACCCGGCCGAACTCCAGGGCCTGCGGGACGCGATGTGGCGCGCGGTGATGCGACTGCCCGCCCGTCAGCGGGCCATGGTCGTCCTCAGGTATTACGAGGACCTCAGCGAGGCCCAGACCGCCGAGGTCATGGAGGTCTCGATCGGCACGGTCAAGAGCGCCGTCTCCCGCGCCCTGGCCAAACTCCGGGAAGACCCTGAGCTGACGATGCTCTCGTCCTGATCGGGACGCCGGGGCGGCCCCGTACGGGCACACTCGGCGCATGCACCCGCTGCACCCACCGGCTCCGGAGCCGACCGACCCCGACCCCGACCCCGCCCCCGAAGCCCGAGCAGGCTCGTTGACCTCGCATCCGGACCCCGGCGAAGCCATCGGCGGTCTGCTGGACGAGATCGCCGGGCAGCTCGGTCACCCCGTCCCCGCTCACCTGCAAGCCTCCCTGCGCGCCGTCCCCCGCCACCTCTTTCTGCCGCCCACCCTGTGGCTGCGTGACGGGAACGGCGGTCACGAGCCGTGCGACCGGGAGAGCGACCCCGACCGCTGGTGGCGCGCGGCCTACCGCGACGCCCCTCTCGTCACCCAGTTCGCGGAGGGGCCCGACGGCACCCGTGCCCCGTCCTCCTCCGCCTCGATGCCCAGCGTGGTCGTACGGATGCTGATGGCGCTCAACACACGCCCGGAGCATGCGGTGTTGGAGATCGGTACCGGTACCGGCTTCCACGCGGCTCTGCTCGCCTTCCTCTGCGGTGCGGACCACGTGACCTCGCTCGACGTCGACCCCGGGCTGACGCGCCGCGCACAGCGGGCGCTGAAGGCCAGTGGACAGCAGCCGGACGTGGTGTGCGCGGACGGCGCGGGCGGCTGGCCGCCGAACGCCCCCTACGACCGGATCATCGCCACCTGCTCCGTCCGCACCGTGCCGCTCCCTTGGCTGGAGCAGACCGTGACCGGCGGTCTCCTCGTCACCCCGTGGGACACCCCCTGGTGCAACTTCGGGACCCTCATCGCCACGAAGCAGGCGGACGGCACCGCCGAGGGCTCGCTCGCTCCGTACGGCTCGTTCATGCTCCTGCGCGCCCAACAGGTCGACGCGGAACTGCGGGGCGACATCCCGCACGAGGGGCAGGAGCCCGAGCGCTCCACGACGCGTCTGTCTCCCTGGTCAGTTGCCGGGAACGACCTCGATGCGCAGCTGCACATCGGCCTCCGGGTGCCGGGAGTGTGGCATGCGTGGGACACCGAGGCGGAAGGGGCGGGAGGCGCGCAGGGCGCGGAAGGGGCGCATACGAGGCTGTGGCTGGCGGATGACGAGGCGACGAGTTGGGCCAGGGTGGACTACGACGGCCGGCAACTGTCGACGTTCGTGGTCGCTCAGTACGGCCCCAGGAGGCTGTGGGACGAGGTGGCCCGTGCGTACGAGGGATATGTGGCCGCCGGCCGCCCGGGAGTGCCACGGCAGCGGCTGCGGATTTCCCCTAAGGGTTCCGGGACCCGCCACGAGGTGACCCTGAGCTGAGCGCCGGGCCCCAACGGAATCCCGCGGCTAGCGCTGGTCGCGGGATTCCGCGCTGCTGACGCCGGGGCCGGGGCCGGGGCCGGGGCCGGGCCCGGAACCCCCCGTCAGGGACACCGTCCCGTGGCCCCATAGCGCCCCGGTGTCGTCCCCACATGCCGGGTGAAGTGGCGGTGGAGGTGGGCCTGGTCGTGGAAGCCCACGGCTGACGCGACGTCCGCCGGGCGTCTGCCGTCGAGCAGCAGTCCGCGGGCCCGTTCGATGCGCTTGCCGGTCAGATAGGCGTGCGGGGGCAGTCCGTAGGTCTGCTTGAAGCAGCGGATCAGGTGGGTGGGGTGGGCGTGCAGGAGCGCGGCGGCCTCCTCCAGTGACATGCCGCTCGCCAGCCGGGAGTCCAGCAGGTCGCGCAGCGTGGCGGCCAGCCGGTTCGCCTCCCGGCCCGGTGTACGCGGCGGCCGCAGCGCGTCCAGATGCCCGTGCAGCCGCTCCCGGATGAAGGCCAGCCGGGATTCCGCCTCGAACCCGTCGCCCGGATGCCCGAGGGCCGTGTGCAGCTGGTGGATGCGATGGCGCAGCAGACCGTCCCCGAACACCGGACCGTCCACCGCCCGGCCGGTCAGTTCCGCCGGGAGCACGCTCGCGTCGAGGTAGAGCACCCGCTTGCGGAAGCCGTTCGCCGTGACCGTCCGGCCGTCGTGGGAGACGCCGGGCGGCAGGAGTACGACCGTGCCGGAGCCGGTCGCGTCATGACGGTGGCGGTCCAGGGCGAAGTCGACCGCACCGTCATTGAGGATCATCAGGGCCCACGTGTCATGGGTGTGGGACGGATACGCGTGCTCGGTGAAGTGCGCGTGGAAGACCTCGGCGATGCCCGGCACGGACGGGCGCCAGGCGCTGACCGTCGTACGGGGCGGGCCGTCTGTCATGCCAGGAACGTACAAGACCGCCGGATTCCGGTCACGGCAGTCTCAAGGCATGAACCAGCAGCCCGTCCCCGTGAATATCGCCGACAAGCTCGCGCAGTTCAGCGACCTGTGGTCACAGAAGAAGATCGCCCAGCTCAACGACTACGAAATCAAGCTCGCCAAGCTGAAGGGCGAGTTCGTCTGGCACAAGCACGACACGACCGATGAGTTGATCATGGTCGTCAGCGGCCGGCTCACCCTCCGGCTCAGGGACGGCGAGGTGACGCTCGGCCCCGGCGAGCTGTTCGTGGTCCCACAGGGCGTCGAACACTGCCCGGTGGCGGACGAGGAGACCGCCATCCTGCTCTTCGAGCCGGTGGGTACGGCCAATACGGGCGACGCGGGCGGACCGAGGACCAAGGCCCCGGAAGCGCTGGCCTGACGGCCCCGTTCCGCGAATTTCAGTGGCGAGTGCGGGCCGTCACCCACGACCATGCGACGCATGACTGAGGAATCCGCGCGCTGGACCAAGGCAACCGTCTACCCGGACATGTGGGTCGACCCGGAGGACGATCCCCGCGACAACCAGGGCCCAGGACCGGAAGGCGAGCTGGCCACGCTCCAGGACTACCTGTCGGGCTACCGCATGACCCTGCGGATGAAGTGTGAGGGCCTGGACGCGGAGCAATTGGCCCGTCGCACGGTTCCGCCGTCGACGATGTCGCTGCTCGGCCTGATCCGGCACCTCGCCGAGACGGAACGGGACTGGCGCAACTGGTTCACCGACGGTGACCCGCTGCCGAAGCTGTACGGCGCGCGCGACGCGGATTTCCACGGAGCCGTCGGCGAGCAGGCCGTGGTCGACGCCGCGTACGCCGATCTGGAACGCGAGCAGGCCGCGACCGACGCCGCGCTCGCCGAGTACCCGGACCTGGGCCAGCGCGTGGGCAAGGACAACATCGCCATCCGGGAGCTGCTGGTGCACCGGATCGAGGAGTACGCCCGCCACTGCGGCCACGCCGACCTGCTGCGCGAGTGCCTCGACGGCAGGGTGGGGCAGTGAAGACCGTGATCCGGAGTGGCCTGATGGACACGGCTCAGGTGCTGGAGCACGCCGAGCAGGGGCTGACCCCGTGAGCGCCGCGATCTACCGGTCCGAGGAGGGCGCGGCGGAGCTCGGCCGGCGGTATCAGGAGGTGCTGGACGACTGGCCGGTACCCGCCGAGCAGGTGTGGGTGCCGACCTGTGAGGGGGACACCTTCGTCCTCGTTTCCGGGCCGTCTGACGCGCCTCCGCTCGTCCTGCTGCACGGCGCGGGCGCGAACGCGTCGATGTGGCGCGCGGACATCACCTCCTGGGCCCGCCACTTCCGCACCTACGCCGTCGACGTCGTCGGGGAACCGGGACGGAGCGCACCCTCCCGGCCCGCCTTGAACTCCGAAGCCCCGGCACGGTGGCTGGATGACGTACTCGACGGCCTCGGCCTCACACGTGCCTCCGTGGCCGCGGCGTCGTTCGGCGGCTGGCTCGCGGTCGATTACGCGGTCCGCCGCCCGGACAGGGTGACGAAGCTGGCCCTGCTCTGCCCCGGTGGCGTGGGCAGACAGCGGACGGGAAACGTACTGCGGGCTCTGCTGGTGCGGCCCTTCGGCCGCTGGGGCGCGCGCCGCTCGGCCCGCTCCCTCACCGGCCTCAACTCACCGCAGGACGCACCGTTGTTGGAGAGCGTGCTGCAGACCTTCGCGCACTTCAAGCCGCGCACGGAGCCGCTGCCCCGCTTTTCCGACGAGGCATTGCGCGGCCTGACGATGCCGGTGCAGGTGACGGTCGGCGACCGCGACGCCATGTTCGACTCAGGGGAGACCGCCCGGCGCGTACGGGACTGCCTCCCGCAGGCGGAGGTTCATGTACTCCCCGGGACGGGTCACGCCGTGCTCGGCCGCACGGACTCCGTCCTCGCGTTCCTCCGGAGTTGATCCGAGGCCGTCTTCGCCACGCGCCCTAGCCCTGGTCGGCGGCGTACGCGACGAAGTCGGCCCAGGCGGAGGGCTGGAGGTGCAGGTGCGGCCCTTCGGGGTTCTTGGAGTCGCGGATGTGGATGGTTTCCCGGCAGGCGGCGACTTCGAGGCATTCGTTGCTGTTGCTGTCACCGCTGTAGCTGCTCTTGAACCAGGCAACCTCGACGCACTCGTTGCCGTTGCCCTGGCCGCTGTAGCTGCTCTTGGTCCACTCCAGCTCGGAAACGTCTCCGGCAGAGGGCTTGAGGGTCATGTCTCTCCCAGCGCTTTCTCAATGAAGGCCAGTGACTCCCGGGGCGTGAGAGCCTGGGCCCGGATGATGCCATACCGCAGTTCGAGGATCCGGGTCTCTTTCGGGCCGGAGATCAGACGGCTGCCGAACTGGTCATCCGGGCGCCCCACTACTGAACCGTCGCCGAACTTCAGAATCTCGATCTCACCGCCCATCCCGGCATGGTCGTCGAGGTTCGTCGGCATCACCTGAATCTCGACGTTGCGCAACTTGCCTACCTCTAACAGGTGTTCGAGTTGCCTTCGCAGCACCATTGTGCCCCCGATGGGGCGGCGCAGTGTGACTTCTTCCTGGACGAACATGAGCGCTGGTGCGGGAGCCCGGGCAAAGATCGACTGGCGAGCCATACGCGCGGCGACCTCACGCTCTACCTTGTCCGGCGAGTAGGCAGGGCGTCGCATCTCGAACAATGCGTGCGCGTACTCCTCTGTCTGCAACAGACCGTGCAGGTTGTGATTGCCGTACGCGCCCAGCTCGACGACTTCGGCTTCCCACCTCGTCAGGTCTCGAATCCTCTTCGGGTATCGGGCTCGCTCCACATCCTTCTTCATCGCGGCGATCTTGCCGCCCGCGCCCAGCACTTCATCGGCCTTGTCGAGCAGCTCGGGACGGGGAATACGTACGCCACGCTCGATCTTGTAGATCAGGTTCTCCCCGTACCCGACGGCCGCCCCGAACTCGGCCGGGCGCAACCCTGCCGCCTCCCGCCACATTTTGAGCTGGCGCCCGACCGCTTCAACAGCGGCCTGTGCATCGTTTTCCGGATCGAGTTCCCAACCCGTCTCGTCCGCACCGTCAACATTCATCCGCTTCCACCTCCTGGACAGCGGGGACGCCCCTGGACAACCCCTGGACATCACCATGCGTACTGGCGTCATTACTATTCAGCGTAAGCACGTACGACCACGCTGAGTGACATGAATCAGGAATTCGCCTCGTACAAGCTCCAGTTCAGGGTCCAGCTGTCCGCCACCCGCCGGGGCGCCCGGCTGGCGCGGCTTCTCGCGACGGAGGAGCTGCGCTCCTGGGGTGTGTCGTTCGAGAATCCGGCCCATGTGATCGCCGAGCTGGCCGCGAACGCCGCCACGCACGGGCGCGTACCGGGCCGGGACTTCCGGCTCGCCGTGCTGTCTGACGCGGACACGCTCCGTATCGAGGTGACGGACGCGCGCGGTGACCGGCTTCCGGCGCGGTACGTCCCGGGCGTACGGGACTCGGGGCACGGCCTGGTGGTGGTCGACGCGCTCGCCGACCGCTGGGGGACCACGCCGGGGCCGGTCCCCTGCAAAACGGTCTGGGCGGAATTCGATCTGCCGATGTGGGGCCGATGAGGTGGCCGGTCGCCGCCAGCTGGTCGCCCGTCAACCAGGCTCCCGTCAACCGGCGGCCGGAAAACCGGACTTCGGTGTGCCGAGCGTCGGGGGTTCGGCCCGTAAAAGAACCCATAACCCCAGGTACAGAAACCGAACCCACCCAGCCCGACCCGGCCCGCCGCACCCGCCGTCACTCGCTTGGGTGATCCATGACCGGAGGACTGGCTTCCGCTGCCTCCGCCCATGCACCCTCGGCAGCAACACCCCCGAAAACCCGCACACATGCGACGGCCCCCGGCCGGGACTGGCATCCCGATCGAGGGCCTGACCAACGAGGAAGTCGAGACCTTCCCCATGGCTGAAGAGAAGCCTAATGCGCCTGCGCGCGACCGGTACGCGATTCGCCGATCACCGTCGCCGCGTCGATCACCGTCGTCCCGTCCGTCCGGTGTCCACCAGGTCACCGAGTTCCAGACCCCCGGCTACACGATCGTCGGCAATCACCTCACCCAGCACCGTTCGCTGTCGGGCCTGGCGATCGGGCTCGCCGCGTACATCCAGTCGCTGCCCGAGGGCGCGCCGGTCGACATCCGTACGCTGGCCAGCCGCTTCCCCGAGGGGCGGGGCCGGATCGCCGCCGCCTTACGGGAGTTGGAGGCGTACGGCTACCTCGAACGGGTCCGGCAGCGCACCGACGACGGACGGATGATCACCCGCACGATCTCGTACAACAACCCGGAGGCCACCCGCGCCCGCCGTGCCCGCGAGACCGCCGAGCAGGCCAAACGCCGCACCGCAACCGAACCGGTCCCGGCCGCCCCGACGACCGCCTCCCGCGCCCCCACCCCGGCCCCGAACCCTCCCCGCGTACGAACCAGCCCTGCCCCGGTACGAACCGAGGCGCCCCGCGTACGAACCAGCCCTGACCCGCTACGAACCGAGGCGCCCCGCGTACGAGCCGAGCCCGCGCCGACACCGCCCGAGCCCCGCACCCGCGCGCACCACCCCGCAGCCGCCGCCCTCCTCGCGAACCTCCGGCGTGACGACCCCCGCCTCCTGCTCTCCGTACGGGACACCCAGCGCCTCACCCCGCCCCTCGCCGCCTGGCTGGAACGGGGGGCCTCCCCGGAGGCCGTACGCAGCGCCCTGACGACCGGCCTCCCGGACACCCTCCGCCACCCGGCGGCCCTGCTCGCCCACCGCCTCACGGAGCTGCTTCCGCCGCCCCTCCCGGCCACCTCACCAGCCGCCCCCGCCCGCCCTGACCCGCTCCAGACCTGCGACGGCTGCGACCGCGCCTTCCGCGCTCCCGCCCCGGGCCGCTGCCGCGAGTGCCGCCACCCGGCGGCGGAGCGGGGTGCCGCCTAGCATGAAGCCGAGGACTCCGGCCGGCACGTCGGCAGAAATGCCGACAGAGATCGACAGAGACAAGGAGCGAGCGCCATGACCATGGCCCCCGACGACGCGCGACGGGACGCCCTTCTGTACCAGGCCATGCGGGAGTTCGTTCAGTCCATGGACGACACCCTTCCAGGCAAATTCGAGATCACGAAGGAAGGAATCGTTCACGACATGATGGCGCCTGCCGGGCCTCATGAGCTCACCACGCTACGTGTCCGAAAGCGCCTGGAGAAGGTGATGCCTGAGGAACTGGTGGCCCACACGGGGACCCCCGACGTGGAAAGCCAGGCGGAGGGCATCATGCGCCATCCTGACGTGATGGTGATCGCCGAGGCGGACATGGAAGTCGAGGGGTCCTTCGACCCACGCACACTCATCGCCGCCATCGAAGTGGTTTCCCGCTCCAACCCGGACAACGACTGGGTGAGCAAGATGCGCGACTATCCGCTGCTGGGCGTTCCCGTGTACGTGATTTTTGACCCGCGTAGCGCCTCGGGCGCGGTGCTCACCGACATCCATCCGACGCCGAGCGGCCCCCGTTACGCGACCCGTAAGGAGTTCGTCTACGGCGAGGACGTGACCATCGGGGAGTGGACCATCACGACGCAGGATCTGCCGCGTTACCCGTAGCCACGCCGAGCAGCCCCTTCCCCGCCCCCGATCCCGACTGCCGCCACCGGCCAACCGCAGCGGAGTGCCTCGCTACTGGACCCGGATGACCGGCTCGTGCCGGATGGGGAAGTTCACCGAGCGGGCGATGAAGCAGACCGCATGCACCTCGCCGTGCAGTGCGCGGGCCGTGTCCACCATCGACGCCTCGGCGATGGTCACCTCGGGGCGGAGTACGACCTCGGTGAGCCGGCCACCGCCGCCGCTCTCGTCCATGGTCATGACGCCGTGCGCGCGGTCCTCGTAGTCGACGACGGTCACGCCGCCCACCGCGCAGAGGTGGAGGTACCAGAGCATGTGGCACTGGGCCACCGAGGCCACGAGCAGTTCCTCGGGGTTCCAGCGGGACGGGTCGCCGCGGAAGGCGGGATCGGAGGAGGCCGCGATGGGCGGCTTTCCCGTCGCCAGGACTTCATGGGCACGGCTGAAGGAACGGTAGGTATCCGTACCCGAGCCGAGGTTGCCGGTCCATTCGATCGCTACGTCATAGGTGTGCGTCTCAGCCATACGGCCAGGATAGGGAGCGGCGGGCCGCAGCGGACCTACCGAACTCGGGGAGAATTACCGCTGGTTGGGCGATAGCGGCGCAGGGTGATGAAGACTGGGCGCATGGAATTTTTCTGCTATCACCGCGACCGGTCGGACTCCTTGGCGCTGCGTGATGAGCTGCTGGAAGAGCACTGGTCCTATATGGACGGGTACGGGGCGGAGATGATCGCCCGTGGCCCGACCCTTTCCGGCGACGGGGAGACGCCCACCGGGAGTGTGCACATCCTCGACCTGCCGGATCCGGCCGCCGCCCGCGCTTTCGCCTTCGGTGAGCCCGGCTACCAGGCAGGTGTGTACCGAGAGGTGATGCTGCGCCGGTGGCGCAACACCTTGGGGCGCACCATGTGGGACTTCCCTGGTGGGGCGGACGGCGGCAACCGGTATCTGGTGCTCGGCCTCGGCGCCGGGTCGGCCGTTGACCTCGACCTGCCGCCCGCGCGGGACGAGTTGATCGCGTACGGGCCGCTGCTGTCGGACGACGGCGCCGCCTGGCTGGGCACGGCGGCGCTGGTGCGGGCGGCGGACCCGGATGCGGCACGCGCCGTTCTGACGGCGGACCGGTACGCCGATATCGACGTGCACAACTGGCAGTTCGGCGGGCGGTCGTGAGGATCCGGGGGGCTGGGGGTCGGGGGATCCGGGCATCCGGGGTCGCCGCGGCCGCAATGGACCCGCGGCCGCAATGTTCCCGCGTCCGTAGATGTTTGGACATTGCGTATCAGTCGACCGAAACGTGAACATCGATTGCCGCGTGCGAGTTTCACAAAATCGTCAAGCTCAAGATCGGCTCAACAGGGTTCCCTGCCTGCATATCGGCAACTACGTTTGTGAGTGGCAAAGAGAGCGCGGTATCTGACCCATACCGCGCCGCATAAGAACGTTGAATCGGGGAAATTCAATGAAGAGCCTTGTCTCGGGTGCGATGTCGGCTGTCATGGTGGGAGGCATCGTCCTCGCCAGTGGCGCCGGAGTGGCTCACGCCGAGTCGGACCCGCGGCCCGCGGTTCAGTCGAGCATGGTGAACCCCATCGAAGAAGCCCGTTCGATGTGCACCCTGTCCAAGAGCAAGGACGACTGCGCCTACCTCATGAACCACACCAAGATGCAGAAGATGGTGAAGAACTGCCTGATCAAGGGGGCGATCGGCGGAGCCGGCGCGCTGGTCGTCGGCCGCTACGTCAGCAAGGACGCGGCCTCGGACATCGCGAAGAAGACCGTGGTCGCCGGAGCCACCGGCTGCCTCGCTTCGCTCTCCTGACGGTTTAGGGAATTCTGATGGCCAAGATCGTATTCACTCTTCTCTGGGCCGGTGTGGTCGTCGCGGTGAACAGTGTGCTCGATGACATCACCTGGGCTCAGTATCTGGCGATATTCGTCCTCGGGGGAATCTACGCCTTTACTGTCAACAAAATTCCGGGGGTCCGGGGCAAGGGCGCCCAGGAAGGTCCAGGAGCGTAACGTTCTTGGCGTTGCAGGTTGTGTCGGCGGTGTCCACCGGGCGCCGCCGATACGGCTGTGCGCCACGGGGATTCAGGTGCCCCGGCTCACGGATTCAGTTGTCCCGGCTCACGTCAGGTGCCCCGGCTCACCAGGAGCCTGCCCACCGCGTGTTCCAATTCCGCGATGCGGTCGGCCAGGCGTTCCTTGTCGGTGCCCTGGGCGTCACGCAGGAGGAGTTCCACCTCGGCGAGCTGACCGGCGATATCCGCCAGCCGGGAGGCGTCGCCGGCCCCGGGGGAAACGGGCGGCGGCACGGGCCCGGAATGCGCCCGGAATTCGCGGCTTTCGGGGGGTGGGGCAGTGGGTGTGACAGGGGGCGCGGCGGGCTCCCCGGCGGCTCCGACCTCCCCGGCCCTTCCGGCCTCCCCGGCTTCCCCGGCCTCCCCAGGTTCTTCGGTCTCCCCGGCGCCTTCGGGCGCAACCGGCGGCGGAGGGGCGGCCGAGGCCGAGACCGTCGTGGCGGGCGGCGCCTGGGCGCCCGGTGCGCCCTCGCCGCGGGGCTGTTCGGGCGAGGTCAGCAGGCGCTTCAACTGCTCAGCCTGGGCGGCCAGTTGACGGTTCTTGCGGTGCAGCTCCAGGAAGACGTTCACCTTGGTACGCAGCAGCCAGGGGTCGAAGGGCTTGATGAGGAAGTCGGCGGCGCCGACCGTGTAGCCGCGATAGGCGTAGTTCGGGTCGACCGAGGCGCCGGTCAGGAGAATGATCGGGACGTCCTTGGTCTGGTCGAGGCCCTTGATGTTGGCGGCGGTCTCGAAACCGTTCATGCCCGGCATCATCACGTCGATGAGCACCACCGCGAATTCCTCGCGGAGCATGGCCTTGAGGGCCTCCTCGCCGGATCGCGCACGGACCACCTTCTGGGTGAGGGAGCTCAGCACGGCCTCCAGCGCGACCAGGTTCTCCTCCATGTCGTCGACGATGAGGATGCCGGGTGAGGTGTCGGGTGTGGTCGTCATGATTCCTGCCCTTGCCCCGTCGTTCCCGTAGTTCCCGCCGTTCCCTGGTCGTCCTGGCCGATGCCGCCGCTGCCTTCGGCGGCGGGGGAGATATCGGGGTCGCCGGGACCGGGGTCACAGGGATCGGGGTGCGACGGATCACCGTGCTCCGGGTCGAGAAGGCGGCAGATCACGGACAGCAGCCGGTCCACATCGACCGGTTTGGGGATGTAGTCATTGGCCCCGCTCTCGATCGCCTTTTCCCGGTCACCGGGCATGGCCTTCGCGGTGAGGGCGATCACCGGCAGGTCGGCGAACCGAGGCGCTTGCCGGATCGCCTTGATCATCTCGTAGCCGTCCATCTCGGGCATCATGATGTCCATCAGCACCAGCGAGACATCCGGTGTCCGGTCGAGGACTTCCAGGCCCTCGCGGCCGTTTTCCGCGTACTTCACGCTGATGCCGACCCGGCCCAGTACATGCGTGAGGGCGAAGACATTGCGGATGTCGTCGTCGACGATGAGGATCCGGCGCTGGGCCAGCACCTCGCCGGGGCGTCCGCTGAGCCAGTCCTTGAGGCGGGTGGTCTCGGGCCAGGTGACGGCGCCGCCGTCGGGGGAGTGCCCTCCCGTGGGGGACGTCAGTTCCTGGTCCGCCTGGGTGGGGAAGAGGTCACCGGCCGGCGCGGTCCGCTGCGGTTCGCGCTCGGCTGTGAGCTGTTCGGCCAGGACAGGGCCGGACTGGGCGGTGCTGTCCGCGGGGCGGGTGGCGGCGGTGGGGCTCGGGGCGGGGAACGGGCCCGTATAGCGCGCGGGCACGTACAGGGTGAAGGTGGAGCCGACGCCCGGCTCGCTCTCGGCGATGATTCGGCCGCCGAGCAGTGCGGCCATATCGCGGCTGATGGACAGGCCGAGGCCGGTGCCGCCGTATTTGCGGTTGGTGGTGCCGTCGGACTGCTGGAACGCCTCGAAGATGCCGTCGAGTTTCTCCGGCGAGATGCCGATCCCGGTGTCCTTGACGGAGAGGGCGATGACATCGTCGGCGGTCCGCAGGGACTCCTCCTCGAAATCCGAGCCCGGAACGCGCTGGACGATGAGTTCCACGCCGCCGGAGGAGGTGAACTTCACCGCGTTGGACAGCAGATTGCGCAGGATCTGCTGGAGGCGCTGTTCGTCGGAGAACAGTTCCTTGGGGACGTTCTCGCCGACCGTGACGTCGAAGGTGAGACCGCGGTCGAGGGTGAGCGGCCGGAAGGTGGCGCGGACGTAGTCGAGGAGTTTGATCAGCGGCAGGGTCTTGGGATGGACGTCCATCCGGCCGGCCTCGATCTTCGACAGATCGAGGATGTCGTTGATGAGCTGGAGCAGGTCGGAGCCCGCCCGGTGGATGGTGACGGCGAACTCCACTTCCTGCGGGGACAGCCGGCCGTCGGGGTTGTCGGCGAGCAGCCGGGAGAGCACCAGCAGGGAATTCAGCGGGGTACGCAGCTCGTGCGACATATTCGCCAGGAATTCCGACTTGTACTGGGAGGAGGTGGCGAGCAGCGCCGCCTTCTCCTCCAACTCGGCGTTCGTCAGCTGGAGTTCGTCGGAGCGCTGACGGAGCTCCGCGGTCAGCCGCTGGGATTCCGAAAGCAGGGATTCCGTACGGGAGTTGGCGATGATGGTGTTGATCGAGACGCCGATGGTGTTCACGAACTGGTCGATGAAGGCGAGGTGGACCTCGCTGAACCGGCTGAACGAGGCCAGCTCGATGACACCGAGCACCTGGTCCTCGAAGAGGACGGGCAGGATGACGATGCTGGCCGGGGCCGAGGCGCCGAGCCCGGAGCTGATGGTGATGTAGTCCGGTGGCACGGCCTCGACGACGATGCGCTTCTTCTCCGTGGCGGCCTGGGTGATCAGGCCCCAGCCGGGGGTGCCCAGCCGCAGCCGCGGCAGGGAGCGGCGGCCCTCGGGCTGACCGGTGCCGTAACCGGCGATCAGCTCCAGGCCCTCGCCCGGCTCGGCGCCCGCCTCGGCCAGGAAGAACGCGCCGAACTGCGCGTTCACCAGCGGGGTCAGCTCGCGCAGGATCAGGTCGGCGACCTCGACCAGGTCGCGGTGGCCCTGCATCAGGCTGGCGATACGGGCCAGGTTGGACTCCAGCCAGTCCTTGGCGCGGGTGGTCTCGCGGAGGTTGGCGACCATCAGGTTGATGTTGTTCTTCAGGGCGGCGACCTCGCCCTGGGCGTCGACGGTGATCGAGCCGGACATATCGCCCTGGGTGACCGCGCTGGCCACCTCGGCGATCGCCCGGACCTGCGTGGTCAGATTCAGCGCCAGCTCATTGACGCTGGTGGTCAGCCGCTTCCAGGTGCCGTAGACGCCCTCGACCCGGGCCTGACCGCCGAGCTGGCCCTCACTGCCGACCTCGCGGGCCACCCGGGTCACCTCGGACGAGAACGAGGACAGGGTGTCGACCATCGTGTTGATCGTCGTCTTCAGTTCGAGGATCTCGCCGCGGGCGTCGACGTCGATCTTCTTGGACAGATCGCCCTTGGCGACGGCGGTGGCGACCTGGGCGATGTTGCGGACCTGGGAGGTCAGGTTGTCCGCCATGAAGTTGACGTTGTCGGTGAGGTTCTTCCAGACGCCGGAGACGCCATGGACCTGTGCCCGGCCGCCGAGCCGGCCTTCGGTGCCGACCTCGCGGGCGACGCGGGTGACCTCGTCGGCGAACGCCCGCAGCTGCTGGACCATCGTGTTGACGGTGTCCTTCAGCTCCAGGACCTCGCCGCGGGCATCCACATCGATCTTCTTGGACAGATCGCCGTTGGCCACCGCCGTGGTCACCTGGGCGATGTTGCGGACCTGGGACGTCAGGTTGAGTGCCATGAAGTTGACGCTCTCGGTGAGGTCCTTCCAGACCCCGGATACGCCCCGGACCTGCGCCTGACCGCCCAGGTTGCCTTCGGTGC
>NZ_JBVHZH010000021.1:87342-93158 GCF_055574515.1 Streptomyces sp. NPDC029466 | reverse complement strand
GCCGACCTCGCGGGCGACGCGGGTGACCTCGTCGGCGAAGGCGGAGAGCTGGTCGACCATGGTGTTGATCGTCGACTTCAGCTCCAGGATCTCGCCCTTGGCCTCGACGGTGATCGTCTTGCCGAGGTCGCCCTCCGCGACGGCGGTGGCGACCAGTGCGATGTTGCGGACCTGGGAGGTCAGGTTGTCCGCCATGAAGTTGACGCTCTCGGTGAGGTCCTTCCAGACCCCGGATACGCCCCGGACCTGTGCCCGGCCGCCCAGCCGCCCTTCGGTGCCGACCTCGCGGGCGACGCGGGTGACCTCGTCGGCGAAGGCGGAGAGCTGGTCGACCATGGTGTTGATCGTCGACTTCAGCTCCAGGATCTCGCCCCGGGCATCCACGGTGATCTTCTGGCTCAGGTCGCCGTTGGCCACCGCCGTGGTCACCTGGGCGATGTTGCGGACCTGCCAGGTCAGATTGGACGCCATGAAGTTCACGTTGTCGGTGAGGTCCTTCCAGACCCCGGAGACGCCCCTGACCTGCGCCCGGCCGCCCAGCTGACCTTCGGTGCCGACCTCGCGCGCGACCCGGGTGACCTCGTCGGCGAACGCCCGCAGCTGGTCCACCATCTTGTTGACGGTGAGCTTCAGCTCCAGCAGCTCGCCGGTCGCCTCGACCGTCACCTGCTGGGTCAGGTCGCCGGTGGCCACCGCGGTGGTGACCACGGCGATGTCCCGCACCTGCGCCGTCAGCCGGGACGCCATGGTGTTGACCGCCTCGGTCACATGCAGCCAGTCGCCGGACAGCCCCTGGACCTTGGCCCGGCCGCCCAGCCGGCCCTCGGTGCCGACCTCGCGGGCGACCCGGGTGACCTCGCCGGTGAACAGCGACAACTGGTCGACCATGCGGTTGACGCCATTGCCCAGGCGGCGCAGATCGCCGCGGAGCTGGCGGTTGCCGTCGTGCAGATCGACCCGCTGGGTCAGATCGCCGTCGGCCACCGCGTCCAGCACCCGGGTGGCCTTGGCGAGCGGGACCACCAGCGCTTCGAGCACGGTGTTGGCCGCGTCGATGTTCGTCGTCCAGGTCCCCTGGCCGGGGCTCGCGGAGATCCGCTCGTCCAGCCGGCCCTGCCGGATGATCTCGCCGCGGACGCGTTGCAGCTCGGAGGCGAGATGGGCGTTGCGGGCGATGATCTGGTTGAAGACGCCGGCCATGTCCGCCAGCACCCCGTCCGTGGAGCCGCCGGCCGGCGAGCTCTCCACACGCGTGGTGAAATCCCCGTCGCGCACCGCGTTCATCGCCGCGAGCAGCGGCCGCAGCTCACTCGTGCGTACCCACTGGCCGTCGGGCGGGGACGCGGCGGGCGGTGCGGGCCGGACGTACCCGGCGGGCTCGGACTGCTCGGACGACGGCTCGGACGGTTCAGAGGGCGTGGAGGGCTGAGCGGGCTCGGGAGGCTCGGGCCGGGCCGGGTCGAGCGCCATGGCGCACCATCCCCCAGTGATCGAAGCGGGGAAATCCCATCGGGCAGAGTGATCCATTTGGGCAGGTATGACATAGTATAAAGCGCTCGTAATCACTTTTTCCCGGCATATCCAGGGGGCGCAGTGGTGCCGCTGTCCTCCCCGCACACGACGGAATCCGTGTCCCGGAAAGGTCTGCCCGCGAACCAGCTCGCGGCCGCCGGAGCACGCAAGTTCGTGCGCGCCCTGCTCACCGAACGGGCCGCCGCGCCCTCCGCCACCGCAGGGCCCGGCTCGGCGGCGATCAACGCGGAGCTCATCCACGACGCCGTCCTGCTCACCAGCGAGCTGGTCACCAATGCCGTGATGTACGCCGGTACCGAGATCGATGTGACCTGCCGGCTGGAGCACGAGCAGAATCCCGCCGAGGGCGACGGGGAACGCGGCCGGGCGAAGCTGGGCCTGGTCATGGAGGTCTCCGACCGCCATCCGGCCCGGCGGGTACGCGGCGGGGTGGACGCCCGCACCGGCGAGCCGGGATACGGCCTCCAGCTGGTGAGCGCGCTGGCGGAATCGTGGGGGGTGACCTACCGCAAGTCGGTGAAGACCGTGTGGTTCCGGCTGGAGGCCACCGAGGGCGAGCCCGGCACCATCGGCTCCGTGCCCCGGCCCGTGTCGCGCCCCGTCGCGCCTCCGGCACCGCCGGACCGGCCCGTCGCCCAGCGCCGCCGTACGCACGGCTACGCCGCCGAGTGGGCCGACCGCGGCGGACCGTCCTTCCTCGCCGAGACCAGCGAACTGCTGGCCGGGCAGCTCGACCAGGACATGGTCACCGCGCTCGCCGCCCAGCTGCTGGTGCCCCGGCTCGCCGACTGGTGCGCGATCTGGCTGACCACCGAAAGCGGCACGATGCAGCTCTCCCGGGTCTGGCATGTCGATGAGCGGCGGATCGCTCCGCTCCGCGCCGACCTGGAGGTGGACCCGCCGGCCGACCTCATCCGCACCGCCGGGACCCCCTGGCCCTGGCCGGAATGCGCCGGTGCGGCCTCCTCGGGCGGGTCCGCGCTGGCCTTCCCCCTGGTCGCCCGGGACACCGACCAGGGCATGCTGCTGCTCGGCCGGGCGGGACACCTCCAGATGACCGACACCGTGGTGCGGATGGTCGAGGATGTCGCCCGCCGCGTCGCCCAGGCCGTGCTCACCGCCCGGCAGTACACCCGGCAGACCACCATCAGCCTGGCGCTCCAGCGGCGGCAGCTGCCCGCGACGCTCGCCAGCATTCCCGGCGTCGACACGGCGATCGTCTACGAGCCGCACGGCGAGGGCCAGACCGTCGGCGGCGACTTCTACGACGTCTTCCCGATGGGCGACCGGCGCTGGTGCTTCCTGCTCGGCGACGTCCAGGGCAAGGACCCCGAGGCGATGTCCGTCACCGGCCTGGCCCGCCATCTGGTGCGGCTGCTGGCCCGTGAGGGGCACGGCGTCGAGTCGGTGCTCGGCAGGCTGAATCTGGCCATGGCCGAGGAGAGCGCGGAGGCGGTGGAGCTCGGCGGCGAACAGGCCAGCTCCCGCTTTCTGAGCCTGTTGTACGGCGAGCTGGAGGTCGATCCGGGCACCGCCGGGGCCCGCTGTACGGTCGCCACCGCCGGCCATCCGCCGCCGCTGCACATGTTCGTCGACGGCCGGGTCGAGGCGGCCTCCGACCCCCAGATGCTGCTCGGCATCGATGAGGGCACCGAATTCCAGGCCAGCTCCTTCATCCTCGCCCCGGGGGAGACGCTGCTGTGTGTGACCGACGGGGTCACCGAACGCCGCTGCGGCAACTGGCAGCTCGACGACAACGACGGTCTGATCGAGGTGCTGCGGGACGGAACCGGGCTGGGCGCCAAGGCCCTCGCCGAGCATGTCCGGCGCGCCGCGCACGACTTCGGCACCGGCCCGGTCGAGGACGATCTGTCGGTGCTGGTCCTCCAGGCGGTGACCCCGGTGGCCGATCGGCGCCCGTGAGCGGCCGGCCGGCCCATCGGTGGCCGGCGGTCAGCGCCGCGGCCTCACCGTCCGCCGCCGGCCTGGGTGGCCACCGGCCGCCCGCCACCGGAGATCACGCCCCCGCCCAGCCCGGCGACGGTGTCCAACTGCCCGCCGAACAGCGGGCGGCCGAGGGAGGGGCCGTCGACGGCGGCCCGCGGGGCCGGGGCGGCCGTGGGCGCCGCCTGAGCGGTGCCGCAGGCGAGGACACCGACACCGCCCAGGGCGGCAAGGACGAGGCAACGACCGAGGTGGGGGCGCATAAGACGCTCCTGTCAGAAGAGGAAACCGGGAAAACCGGACGCTCGTCAGCGTGCTGCTCCGTCCGGACGCCGCACAAGCAACGTGCCGTAAGGGCCATCCCTCCGGGTGAACGGCGGCTGCCTGCCCTTTGACCTGGGCGAACGGGGAGGGGCCGCCGGGCGGGGCGGCGGCGCCGGAAAACCGCCGGGCGGGCCACGGCGGCTCGCCCCGTGCCCCGCCCCGCCCGGCCATATGCCTCCATGAGCGGGCAAGAACACACGCCCGGGGGCGTGACATACCAAGCGGTATGCGTCGACAATCTCAGCACCATTACCCGCCCGTACACAGCGGAGGCACCCGGTGCTGAGCACGATGCAGGACGTACCGCTCACCGTCTCGCGAATCCTGACCCACGGGTCGACGGTTCACGGTGAATCGCAGGTCATCACCTGGACCGAGGGGGATCCGCACCGGCGCACGTTCGCTGAGATCGGCCGCCGGGCCGCACAGCTGGCCCATGCGCTGCGCGACGAGCTGTCGGTGGCCGGCGAGGAACGGGTCGGCACGCTGATGTGGAACAACGCGGAACACATGGAGGCGTACCTCGCGATCCCCTCCATGGGGGCGGTGCTGCACACCCTCAATCTGCGGCTGCCCGCCGAGCAGCTGGTGTGGATCATCAACCACGCCGAGGACCGGGTCGTGCTCGTCAACGGCACCCTGCTCCCGCTGCTCGCCCCGCTCCTCCCGCAGCTGCCGAACCTCCGTCACATCGTCGTCGCGGGCCCCGGCGACCGGTCGGTCCTCGACGGCGCGCAGGCCCGGGTGCACGACTACGAAGAGCTGATCGCCGGCCGCCCGGAGAGCTACGCCTGGCCGGAGATCGACGAGCGGGAGGCCGCGGCGCTCTGCTACACCTCCGGGACCACCGGCGACCCCAAGGGCGTCCTCTACAGCCACCGTTCGCTCTATCTGCACTCGATGCAGGTCAACACCGCCGAGGCGTTCGCGCTCAGCTCCCGCGACATCACCCTGCCGGTCGTGCCGATGTTCCACGTCAACGCCTGGGGCCTGCCGCACGCCGCGTTCATGGCCGGCGCCTCGCTGCTGATGCCGGACCGCTTCCTCCAGCCCGCGCCGCTCGCCGAGATGATCGAGACCGTCCGGCCCACCATCGGCGCCGCCGTCCCCACCATCTGGCAGGGCCTGCTCGCCGAACTCGACGCCACGAAGCGCGATGTCGCCTGTCTCCACACGGTCGTCATCGGCGGCTCCGCCTGCCCGCCCGCCCTGATGCGCGGCTTCGAGGAGCGGCACGGCATCCGCGTCGTGCACGCCTGGGGCATGACCGAGACCTCCCCGCTCGGCAGCGTCTCCCACCCGCCGGCCGGCGTCAGCGGCGACGAGGAGTGGACCTACCGCGCCACCCAGGGCCGCTTCCCCGCCTCCGTCGAGGCCCGGCTGATCGGCCCGGACGGCGAGCAGCTGCCCTGCGACGGCCGGGCCGCGGGCGAGCTGGAGGTCCGCGGACCGTGGATCGCGGGCGCCTACTACGGCGGCGCGCAGGGCGACCCGCTGCGCCCCGAGGACAAGTTCAGCCCCGACGGCTGGCTGCGCACCGGCGATGTCGGCACCATCACCCCGAACGGCTACCTCACGCTGACCGACCGCGCCAAGGACGTCATCAAGTCCGGCGGCGAATGGATCTCCTCGGTCGAGCTGGAGAACCATCTGATGGCGCACCCGCATGTCGTCGAGGCCGCGGTGGTCGCCGTCCCGGACGACAAGTGGGGCGAGCGGCCACTGGCGACGGTGGTGCTCAACGACGGCGCGACCATCGGCTACGAGGAGCTGAAGGCGTTCCTCGGTGAGCGGATCGCGCGCTGGCAGCTGCCGGAGCGGTGGGCGGTGATCCCGGCGGTGCCCAAGACCAGCGTGGGCAAGTTCGACAAGAAGGTGCTGCGCAAGCAGTACGCGGCGGGCGAGCTGGACGTGACGCTGCTGGCCTAGGACACCTTGTGGGGGGGGGGGGGGGGGGGGGGGGGGGGGGGGGGGGGGGGGGGGGGGGGTTGGTCACGTCGCGTTCTCTTTCTCTC
>NZ_JBVHZH010000021.1:0-87332 GCF_055574515.1 Streptomyces sp. NPDC029466 | reverse complement strand
CGTCGCCCCCACCACCCCCCCCCCCCCCCCCCCCCCCCCCCTCCCCCCCCCCCCCCCCCCCTCCCCCCCCCCCCCCCCCCCCCCCCCCCCCCCCCACGGGTCAGTTCGTGCCGATGCGGGTCAGTTCGTACCGATCTTGGCGAGCAGGTCGACGATCCGGGCCTGCACCTCGGTGCTCGTGGAGCGCTCCGCCAGGAAGAGCACCGTCTCGCCGGCCGCCAGCCGGGGCAGCTGCGCCGGGTCCATGTCGGCTGATGTGTAGACGACCAGCGGCGTGTGGTCGAGCAGCCCGTTGGCGCGCAGCCAGTCGACGATGCCGGCCCGCCGGCGCCGCACCTGCATCAGATCCATCACGACCAGATTGGGCCGCATCTGCGTCGCGAGAGTGACCGCGTCGGCATCCGCGGCGGCCCGGGCGACCTGCATACCGCGCCGCTCCAGCGACATGGTCAGGGCGCCCGCGATGTCGTCGTTCTGCTCGATCAGCAGCACCCGCGGCGGGTGCACGTCACTGTCGCGCGGGGCCAGCGCCTTGAGCAGCACGGCCGGGTCGGCACCGTACGCGGCCTCCCGGGTGGCCTGCCCCAGACCGGCGGTCACCAGGACGGGGACCTCGGCCGCGCCCGCCGCCTGACGCAGCGACTGCAGCGCGGTACGGGTGATCGGCCCCGTCAGCGGGTCGACGAAGAGCGCCGCCGGATAGGCGGCGATCTGCGCGTCCACCTCCTCGCGGGAGTTGACGATCACCGGACGGTAGCCGCGGTCGCTCAGCGCCTGCTGAGTGGCGACATCCGGCGCGGGCCAGACCAGCAGCCGGCGCGGATTGTCCAGCGGCTCCGGCGGCAACTCGTCGTCCATCGGCATCGGCTGACGAGCCATCACCTCTATGGCGCCGTTCGGCCCGTCCAGCGGCTCGGGGCCCTCGCTGCCCTCATCGGGCGCGGAGATCGCGAAGGCCCGTCCCTCACTGGCATCCATCAGATGCGGCTGCGGCTGGGACGGCGGCTGGGACGGCGGCGGGGCCGGAGCCTGCGGCTTGGGCTGCGGGGCACCGGGGTGCGCGGGCGCCTCGGCCGGGGTGGGCTCGGCGCCCGCCGCGCCCCGGTCCTCCTGCGGCGCGGCGAGCTTACGGCGGCGGCCCGAACCGGCGGACGTACCGCCCGGCGGGGTGCTGCCGGGCGGCGCCGGCGGGCGCTGCTGATCGGCGATCTGCTGGGCGAACGGCACACCCTGACCGAGCGTCCGCACGCTGAACGCCCGCCCCTGGGAGTGCCCCGCGGCATGCCCGTCGTCCTCGGCAGCGGGCGGCAGCGGCTGCCGGTGCGCCGCCGCGGCGGGCCCGCCCTGCGGCGGCACGGGCGGGCCCGCGGCCTCCTCGGCAGGGCTGGGACGGCCCCGGCGACGGCCGGTGGGGGCCTGGGGGCTCTGCGGGTCCTGAGGCGCGACGGGAGCGGGGGACGGCTGTGGCGCGGCGGGCGCCTGGGGGGCACCGACCTCCGGCGCGGGGGCGACACCGGGCGCCGTGCCACCGGCCGTACCCGTCGCCTCGGCCGGTTCGGTGGGCTGCGCCACGAGCCCCTCCGGGCCCGCGACGAAGGTGCCGGACGACTCGGCGTCGGCCATCGCGGCCGCCGCACGCTCCTCGGCCGCGGCCCGTCGCGCCCGCCGCCTGCCGGTCGGCTCGCCGTCCCACTCCCCTTGCGGCGCACCGGAGCTGACGGGCCCTTCGGGCTCGTGCCCCGGCTGCCCGCCCGGTACCGCCGCGTCCGGGCCACCGGCCACCGGCCGACGCGCCCGGCGGCGTCCCGTACCGGCGCCCTCCTGCGGACCGGCCGACTGCGCGGGCACCTGGTCGGCGGTCGCGGGCAGCGCCGGCAGCGACGACTCCGGGGTCCGGTCCGCGGCGGCGGGCGGCAGCGCGAAGGCGGTACGCGCACCGGCCGGCTGCTGTGCCCCGGAGGCCGCGGCCGCCCCGTTCCGCTCACCCGGGGCGGTCCGCTCGGGCGCCTCGGCCAGCGCCCGGCGCGCCCGTCGGCCACCCGCCTGGACGGGGGCGAGCCCCTGGGGACCCGGGGGCGGCGTCTGGCCGGGGCCCGTGGCCTGCCCCGGAACATGCGGCCGGCCCGGCGCCGGAGACTGCCCCGGAGCCGGGCTCTGACCTGGAATCTGCGGGCTCGGCCGACCGGGCGCCGGGGCCGGCACCGGGGCGGCCCCGTTGGCCGACGGCGCCGCGGGCCCCTGCGGACCGGCCACCGGCCCCTGGCCCTGCGGTCCCTGGCCCTGAGGTGTCTGCCCCTGCGGTCCCTGACCCTGCGGTCCCGCCGCGGGCCCGTGCGGCTGCTCCGGAGCCGGGCCGGCCCCGGAGGGAAGGGCGGGCAGTCCGCCGCCCTCCGTGGCGCCCTGCCGGGCCCGGCGCCGTCCCGTCGGCGGCACGGCCTCGGCCCCCGCCATACCGGGCGGCAGCCCCCGGCCGTCCGTGACCGGACCGCCCTGGCCCCCGGGCGCGGCGTCACCCTGCCCGGGATGCGCCCCCGGACCGCCGTCCACCGCCCCCGGACCCGCCGCACCCTGCGCGCCCTCGACGACGGCACCGTGCGGCACCCCGGCCTGCGGCATACCGGCCTGCGGCGCCCCGGCCTCCGGGCCGCCCGGATGCGCGCCCTGCTCCGCACCCGAGTGCCGCGCCCGCCGACGACCGGTCGGCTGCGCCCCGCCCGTCTGCTCCGGCAGCACCGCGTCGGCCGCGGCACCACCGCCACCGAGCGGCGCACCGGACCCGTCGGAACCGCCCGGCCCACCGTCACCACCGGACGGCCCTTCGCCGCCCTCGTGTCCTTCGTCGTCCGGCCCCTGGCCGCCGTCGGCCGCGCCCGCGTCCGCCGCGTTGCCCTGGGTGCCGCGCGCACGGGCCGCCGGAACCGGCATCACCGTCGTCTCGTTGCCGGTCGGCGCGTCCGCCCCGGCCGTCGCACCGTCCGCCGAGGTGCCGTCCCCCGCCACCGGCAGCTCCAGCACATACGCGCTGCCGCCCGCGCCGGGCCCGCCACCGGGCACCTCGTGCGTCTGCATCAGCCCGCCGTGCTGCCGCACGATGCCGCGGACGATCGGCTCATGAACCGGGTCGCCGCCACCGTACGGGCCACGCACCTCGATCCGTACGACATCACCGCGCTTGGCCGCCGCCACCACGATCGTCGAATCGCCCGGAACCGGCCCCGACCGCCCGCCCAGGGCGGCCTCACCGGCCGGCATCCGCCCCGTCGAATCGACCCCCGCGACATCCGCGATCAGATGCGACAGCGCCTGCGCGATCCGCTCCGCGTCGACCGTCGCCTCTATCGGCGGCGCATGCACCGCGAACTGCGCCCGCCCCGGACCGATCAGCTCGATCGCGCCCTCGACACCCGCCGCGACGACACCGTCCAGGGAAACCTTCGTGCGGTTGAGCTTCTCCTTGCCGGAGTCCAGCCGCTGATAGCTCAGGACGTTGTCCACCAGCGTCGTCATGCGGGCATGGCCGGCCGCGAGGTGGTGCAGGATCTGGTTCGCCTCGGGCCACAGCTGGCCCGCCGGGTCGGACGCGAGCGTGCCCAGCTCGCCCTTCAGCTCCTCCAGCGGCCCGCGCAGCGCCTGGTCGAGCACCGCCAGCAGCTGGGTGTGCCGGGCCGCCAGCGCGTCGAACGCCCGGCGGTCGGTGAAGGTCATCACCGCGCCGACGAGCTGATCGCCGTCCCGCACCGGCGCCGTCGTCAGATCGACGGACACCGCCCGGCCGTCCTTCGCCCACAGCGCCTGCCCGCGCACCCGGTGCTTGCGCCCCGACTTGAGCGTGTCGGCCAGCGGGGTGTCCTCCCACGGCAGCGCCGAACCGTCCGCCCGCGAGTGATGAATGAGCGGATGCAGCTCCTTGCCGCCCAGCTCACTCGCCCGGTAGCCGAGGATCTGCGCCGCGGACGGATTGACGAGCACGACCTTGCCGTCGGCGTCGACCCCGACCACACCCTCGGCCGCGGCCCGCAGAATCATCTCGGTCTGCCGCTGCTGACGGGCCAGCTCGGTCTCGGTGTCCAGCGTCCCGGTCAGATCACGGACGACGAGCATCAGCAGCTCATTGCCCGTATAGCCGTTCCGGTGATCGGCGTACGCCGCCTCGAAGGCCGACTCGTACGGGGTCCGCCCGTCCTCCAGATTGGCGCTGGTCACCTCGACCAGCAGCTCCGTCCCGTCCGTCCGCCGCGCGACCATCCGCGTCGGCTTCGTCCGGGTCCGTTCCTCCTCCTCGTCCCGGCGCCGCATGGACCCCGGGATGCGCTTGGAGTCGAAGGACGGCAGCAGATCGAGCAGCCCGCGCCCCACCAGGGCCGTGCCCGGCGCCTCGAAGGTCTCCAGCGCGATGGTGTTGGCATTGACGACCGTGCCGTTGCAGTTGACGAGCAACAGCGCGTCGGGGAGGGCGTCGAGTATGGCTGCGAGGCGAGCAGCGCCTCGGGATGGCCTGCTGCTCACGACGACGCTTCCTCCCTGTTACCGCACCTTGCCGACCCACCGTGGCGGATCGCTGGGATGGAGTCTACGGGCACTTGCCCGGGACGCGGAGGCGGATGACGAGGAGGTAATGCCACGGCAGTGTGCGACTCGCCGCACGCCCGACATGTGCCCCATCGTCCTGACCTGGCCCGCTACTAGGGCATGAAC
Source organism: Streptomyces sp. NPDC029466 (assembly GCF_055574515.1). Classification (NCBI taxonomy): domain Bacteria; kingdom Bacillati; phylum Actinomycetota; class Actinomycetes; order Kitasatosporales; family Streptomycetaceae; genus Streptomyces; species Streptomyces sp. NPDC029466. The sequence continues at coordinate 82,637 of NZ_JBVHZH010000021.1, read as the reverse complement.
CGGGTCATGAACCGGTCGACGGGAGCAGGGGTTCGAAGCTGCTCCAGCGGCTGATCTCACACCCATTGGTGCGCCGGAAATCCGCGTTGACGGGCCGCCCCGCCCAGGTCCCGGTGATGTGCGCGGTGGCCGGACCGCCGTAAATCATCGTGCAGTTCGCCCCCTGCGGCACCGGCGCGAACGGATCCCGCCCCCACCGCGTCATCCCGTCCAACTTCTTGCACGCCTCCTTGGCGCGCGGGTGATTGCCCCACGCAGGGTGGCAGTACAACTCAAATGTCCCATCCGCCCCCGCCGAACCGGTGCCCTGCACGGTCACGGTGAGGTGATCGACGACACCGGGGCGGGGGGCGTCGGGGGTCTGGGGGGTGGGCGGGTGGTGGTGGGGGGTTGAGGGGTGGCCGGTGGACGGGCGGTGGTGGCTGGCCGAGGCGTGGTGGTCGGCCGAGGCGGGCTGACCGGCGGCGGAGTGGTGGCCGGCCGCGGAGTGGTGACCTCTCGGGGCTTTGGCCGAGGCGTGGTGGCCCTCCGGGACGGGCTGACCGGCTGCGGAGTGGTGACCGGCCGCGGACTGACGACCGGCCGCGGAGTGGTGGCCGACCGGGAGGGGGCGGCCGACCGGGAGGGGCTTGGCGGTGGGGGCGTGGTGCCCGGCGCCGATGACGCCGTCCCCGGAACGGACGTGCGGCAGCGGGATGGGGGCGGCCACCGCGGCGGGTGCCGCCAGGGCCAGCACAGCGGCGGCGGAGACGACGGACACGGCAGCGGAGGCCGCGGAAGCGGTGGCGGAGAGACGGGACACGGTCGTCGTGGCGCTCGTGGTGGCGGAGAGACGGGACGCGGCCGTGGTGGCGGTCGTGGCAGCGGTGGCGGCCGCGGTGAGGAAGGAAGACATCCGGCGATACGGCATCACAGGCTCCAGAGGCGAGTGCGGGGCGGTACGCGGCACGTACACGCCGGGGGCGCACGACAACGCACGTCGTCGCGGCCCCGACACCTCTAACGCGCCGCCGCCCCCGACGTTGCGCTGCAAAAACGTCTTTGCCGGGTGGCCCACGCGCCTAGTACCGTAGGGGGCGATTGGTGACAGCCCTTGGAGCTGTGCCATCATCTGGACACGCCACAGCGTGCATGCGCGCGTGGGGTGTGTGGAGGCGTCGCCTAGTCCGGTCTATGGCGCCGCACTGCTAATGCGGTTTGGGGCTTACCCCCCATCGAGGGTTCAAATCCCTCCGCCTCCGCTCCTCTTCGTTCAGGCCCCGATCTCCCAAGATCGGGGCCTGAACGCGTTTCGGGGCCCCTCTGGACGCGGAACGGGCCCCGGCCACCCGGAGACCTGGCTCGGCCGGACACGGCCGCGTCCTGGCCCTGGCAGGCGAGCGCGCACGGAACGACAGGATCTTCCCCACGAGATTCCCCGACTGCCTCGCTGCCCCTCGCTGCCTGGCTTCCTTGCTTCTCCTTGCGGCCTGGCTTCCTCGCTGCCTGGCCGCCTCGTCGGTCGCTGGGGGTGCCGGTCGGGTGACTGGGGCCCGGTGGTGGGGCCTGGTGGTGAGGGGTCCGGGGTAGAGCGGGGCCCGGCGGCGAAGGTGCCTGGCGCCCGGGGGCTGGCCGGCGGTCGAGGTCCTCGGTGGCCGACGGCGCGGGTGCGCTGCCGGCCACCCGGAGGCGGGTGGCCCGGGGGCGGGTGACCCGAGGGTGGGAGACCTGGGGGCGGGCGACCCGGAGGCGGGTAACTGAGCAGCGCATCGATCTGGAGGCCCCGACGAAGCCCGCACCTTCCCGACCGCCCACGGCATCCCCCGCCGACCGCCCCCGCCCCAACCACACCTGGGAGGCCATCGCCCTGCACACAACCCCGGAAGTGGCCCCCGTCACAGTCAACGTCGAACTCGACGCCCCCCCCGCATCGCCTGCGAGACCCCTCCCCACGGGAACCCGCGAGGCAATCGTCTCCACCCACCCGCGCTCCACCTGCCCGCGCCCGACTTCAGGCGCCGCATCCTCCACGCCTTCCACGCCGGCCCGGCCCACCGCCCCCAGGCCACCTTCGGCAATGCGAAGGCCGACACCCCGGGCCACCGCGAAGACCACTACACCCGCCCGAACTTCGTCCGGATCATCGAGGACTCCCCCTGCCCCGAGTAACCCCCCAACCCCCGCCACAAGGGCGTTTCCGCAGGTCAGAGGGGTTGCGGGCAATGGATTTCGCCTCACGCCGCAGGTCATGTAATGTTGTTCCCGCAACGCCGACCGGCAAGAAAAACCGCCGGAAAGCCAAGCGCTCGTAGCTTAACGGATAGAGCATCTGACTACGGATCAGAAGGTTGCAGGTTCGAATCCTGCCGAGCGCACAGCAGGTCAAAGCCCCCGCCGGGTAATCCGGGCGGGGGCTTTGTCGTGGCGTACAGCAGCGAAGTACAGCAACCGGGTCAGCCGGTGCCACCCATCGCTTCGGAGAGCTTGCCCAGGGCCGAGCGAACCTCTTCCTCACTCGCCTCGGCGTAGACCTCCATCGTCATCGCGATCTGCGAGTGCCGCAGGATGCGCTGAGCCACCTTGGGGTGGACGCCGAGCGCGACCAGGAGCGAACTGCAGGTGTGCCGGGTGTTCCGCAGCGGAATGACGCGGAGGCCAGCGCGGCGGGCACGGAGAGCGAACATCCGGGTGAGGTTCCCCGGCTCGATCGGCGTGCCGTACTTCGTGGTGAAGACCAGCCCGTGACTGTCTTGCCAGAGGTCACCAGCCGCCTTCCGATCACCGGTCTGCTGAGCGCGCCGCATCCGGAGGGCTTTGAGGCAGAGCGCCGGTAGCGGCAGGAAGTCGTCCGACTCCTCCGTCTTGGTCTCACGGTGGAGGATCTGACGCCCCGCCCGCTGGATCTGGTGGTCCACGTACAGTTCGCCCGCCTCGAAGTCGACGGACTTCCAGGTGAGGCCCAGAACCTCGCCGCGGCGGAGCCCGAGGCAGAGCACGAGCACCCAGGCCGCCAAGAGGGGATCCTCACGGATCACCCCGTCCGCGAGGAACTGACCCGCTTCGACCGCGGACCACGGCTTGATCCGGCGGCGCCTCGGCTTGGGCACCTTCACCAGGGCGGCGACGTTCTTCCCGATCTCCTCTTCGGTGACCGCGTGTGTCAGGGCGGCCCGCAGCGCATCGCGAGCGGCTTGGATCACCCGGCGGGATGCATACGCCTCACAGCACTCACCGGCAGCACAGCAGCGCCGGCGGCTGGGAGCTCTTTTGGCGTCCTTCCCCTGGGCGCAGCACTGGCAGGTGATCGTCAGCTTGGTCAGCCATTCGCGTACGTCCCGGACGGTGAGCTTGTCCAGCCGCTTCGTGCCGAGGTGGGGAGCGATGTAGAGCCGTACGCAGCCCTCGTACGAGACGTAGGAGAGCGGAGCCAGGTTCGGCTTCACGATCGACTCCAGCCAGTACGACAGGAAGGCGGAGAGCGTGCGGTGTCGAGTAGCTACCGGCCCCTTCTTCGCCTCCGCATGGAGCTTGATCCACTTGTCGTGGACCTCATCGCGGGTCTTGCCGTAGACGTACTTGCGCTTCTTCTTGCCGTCGGGGGTGGTGACCCAGACGTAGGCGGCGAAGCCGTTCTTGTACGGGTAGATCGAGCCTTCACCGTTGCCGCGCTTGCCGGTCATGCCGACCACTCCGCTTCAGCCTCACGGGCCAGGCGTTCGACGTACTCGTCCACCCAGCGCGGCAGGATGCGGCGGTTGCGGCCGTCCTTGACCGAGCGGATGTCTCCGGTGAGGAGGAGCATCTTGGTCTTGGACAGGCCGTAGCCGAGCATCTGCGCGACTTCGGCGGTGGTGTGCCACTTCCTTTCGACCACGGTGCTCGTCATGTCCAGTCGTCTCCTTCGGCTTCGAGTTCGGCGCGGGCTTGGCGTGCGGTGTCGCGGTTGGTCTGGATGTCGCGGGCGATGGTGGTGGCGAGGACGGATTCCCCGGGGGTGTGGCCGTGGCCGGCGTACTGCCAGTCGGTCAGCACGAGGACGGTGTCCGGCTCCGGGGGTTCGAGGCCGAGGGCTTGGCGTTCCTGGGCGGCGCGGAAGTCCGCGCGGGCCGTGCGCAGTTCGCCGAGGGTGGTCGAGTAGCGGCGGGACTTGGAGGAGAAGTGGCCGCGGAAGCCGAGCATGTGGGCCCAGGCCCAGAGGCGACGGTCCGGGTAGAGCGGGTCCAGGGTTTTGCACGTGGTGATCAGGCGGCGGGTGTGGTCGGGGACCTGGTGGCGGTCCAGCTCGGTGAGTTCGCCGATGCGGCGGTCGAGGGTGCCGGTGGTTTCGGCTGCTTTGGTCGCGTACTTCGCGACGTAGGAGGCAACGGCTTGTTCGGTGATGTCGGAGCCGTCGTCGAATGCCTTGACCGGCCGCACGTCCAGCTGTGTGCCCCAGCGGAAAGTCCGGGTGGGCTGGTCCCCGGCAGCCGGGGCCGTGACTGAGGTGTAGGAGTGCGCGGCGGCGGCGCGGATCGCATCGGTCAGCAGGGCGACGCTTGCCCAGGAAGGCGGCGGTGTTCCGGGGCCGTCCGGTCCATCGATGCGGATCACCGCGTGGAAGTGGAGGGCTCCGCGCTTCTGGAACTCGGCGACCTTGCCGTAGGAGAGGCGGGCCGATTCTTTGAGGTCGCGTTGGGTGAGGCCGGCGCGGGCGGCCAGTTCGCGGCGGAGTCGGGTGGTGAAGCGTTGCCAGAGGTCGCCCGCGTGGTTGTTGAACAGGACGGCGGCGGCGTAGTCGTACGTCTCGGGGGCCAGGGCGGTGCCGAGCGCCGGATCGTCCGTGTGGTGCTGTGTGCCGCAGCGGCAGACGCCTCGGTCGGGCCGGTTGTGCACGGGGCCGAAGGAGGGGGCGGTGAGGGTGGTGAAGACGCGGGGGTGGTCCCGGACGGTGCCGGGGATGTCGCGGCGGTCGTCTCCCGCGAGGCCGGCGCGGATGAGGTGGTAGGTGTCCCCGGCGTAGGTCCAGGCGCAGGCGGGGCAGCGGGAGGCGCGGCGGTTGCCGCAGGCGAGGCGGAGGCGTCCGCCGGGTTCGGAGGCGGTCGAGTAGTGGTGCAGGGTCTCGCCGGACGTGCGGTCCTTGGTGAGGGTCCAGCCGGTGAGGTGGATGGGGTCGGAGCAGCCGCCGGCGCGGTGGATCTGGTCTGCCCAGCGGTCGTAGTCGGAGGCCGAAGCCACCCTCAGCAGGTCGCCGAGGGTGGTCGGGTCGAGGAGCGTGTCAGGCACGGGCGACCTCCCACGTACGTGGGTGCGGTCGGTCATGATGGGGATTCCTTCCGGATCTGTGGTTCGGACTGGAGCACGGCTCCTGGGCGGCGGAGACTTGGCGGTTGAGGCCGCCCGGGGGCCGGTCAGCGGTGCGTGCGCCCGGAGGCGAGCAGTGAGCGGAGGACGACCGCGCAGACGGCTACGGACACTCCGCTGATGGCGACTGCCAGGAGCATCGAGACCAGGACGGTGCCGACGACCAGGACCACGGCCGTGCCGCCGACGAGGGCGAGCGCGGTGCCGGGCGTGAGCTGAACCGTGGGGCGGGCCGGGGACTGAGCAACCGGGGCCGGCGGCGGGGTGTGCCGCACGGTGGCGATCGGTTCGACGGAGGGCTGGATGACGAGCCCGGTCGGCGTCGGGTTGGTCGGGACCTTGGGACGGAACATGGTGGATCTCCCTTCTGCGGGCGTTACTTGACGGCTGTGTCGATGGCGGAGGCCAGGAAGCTGTCGGCGAGGAGGTAGCCGCCGAGGAGGAACACGGCCACGAGCCACCAGGGCGGGCGGATGAGCTTGATGCCGAGGTAGCCGACGGCGATCAGAGCGAGCCAGAGCGGGACGTCCATGAGGTCTCCTCAGTCGTTCAGCGGACGGAGCAGCGGTGAGTGCGGGCGGCGAGCTGGGCGGCCGAACGGCTGGAGAAGTCGGCGGACCAGCCGCAGCGGTCGGTGGTGCAGACGGCGGCGTGCTTGGTGCGGCCGTAGTGGTCGCGGTAGGTGCCGATCTGTACGGGGCCGATCCGCATGACGGAGTGGAAATGATCGCGGGCGGGCATGGCGGTTCTCCTTGCTGGTCAGGTGAGTTGGGCGGCGATGGAGTCGGCGAGCTGGGGCGGGACGCCGAGGCGGGCTCGCAGGGTTTCGGTGTCGATCTGGTCTCCGGTCCGGGCGCGGTGCTCGTCGGCGACCTTGCGGGCGTGGGCGACGAGCGCGGCCGGGACGGGGGCAGGTGCGGGGCCGGTCCGGTGTGGTTCGGCGGGTGGTTCAGCCGTGGGGAGGTCGACGGCGTCCAACCCGGGCGGCTCGGCAGGAGGTTCGGCCGTCGGGACCGGAGCGGGTACGGGAGCGGATGCCGGAGCCACGTCGGCCGGCGAGACGGCATCAGTGGCTTCGGCCACACCCCGCGTATGAGCCAGCAGAGTCCCGCCGAGGAAGGCGAGCGCAGGCCATCCGGCGATGCCGAAACGGAGCCAGGCGGGTGGGTGCCGGAGGTCGAGGAACCCGGCGGTCGCGACGTTGGCGCCGAGCGAGGCCACCAGGGCGATCACGAACCAGCACCAGGCGAGCCGGGACGGGCCGTCGCTGCGGAGTCGCCGCCAGGCCGCGACCAGCAGCAGGTCGACGCTGATCGGGTAGGCCCACCCCTTCCAGCCGTCCTGTCCGGTTGCGGCGGCCAGGTCATGGAGGTGGGCGAAGGAGAGCGCCCCGGCGATGACGGCTTGTACGAGGACGGCGTCCGGGCGGATGCGTCCCATGGCGGTGCTCCTTCCGGAATCTGGCATGGAGGGGGTAGGGATGTGGCGCATCGAGGTAGCGCCGGCCTTGGAGCGGGAGGGTCAGGCAGTCGTGGTGGACGCCTTGTTGAGCACCACGGCGTCGGAGTTCGACGAGGCGGTGGCCGGCCGGAAGGGCGCGAGCACGGGCAGGTCCGGCGTGCGGTCGGCGTACTTGTTGCAGAGGTTCACTGCTTCGCGCAGCGAGGTGTGCGGGGCCCGGATGCGCGACCAGCCGCCAGTCGAGTCACCAACGATGGCGATGCCGGGGGCGTCGGCGGGTATCTGGATGGCGGCCATTACGGCGTCCGGGCTGATTTCGCCGAAGGCCATGTTGGCGCTGGCCTCGTCGTTGACGCGATGCGCGGTTCGGCCGGTGAGCTGGGCCCGGAGCATGGTGATGCCCTTGCCGAGTTCGGAGCCGAAGCGCTGACCGCAGATCTCCAGGTAGATGCCGGCAGCGCGGCCGAGCTGGGCCAGCCGGACGAGCGCAATGATGATCCGGTCCCGGCGTTTCTCCTCTTCCCTGGAGGCGAAGAGCGCGAGTTCGGAGACTTCGTCCACCAGGACCACGACAGGCGTGGGACGCAGATCCTCGGCCAGATCCCAGATGTCGGCGGCGATCTCCGCGTCCGGGACGTTCACGCTGATGCGCTGTACCTCGCGGACGAGTTGATAGACGGACTCCATGTGCGAGACCAGGGCTTCGAGCAGATCGAGAGCGGTGTCCTGGTTGTCGGCGAGCGCGGAGAAGCGACGAGCCAGCGGGAACAGCTCCACACCCTGCTTGCAGTCGATACCGACGAGTGCGACGTCCTGAGAGGCGAGACCGGCCACCAGGTTGCGCTGGTAGACGGACTTGCCCGACTCGGTGGCGCCGAGGGTGAGCCCGTGCGGGACGGTCCGGTAGTCGCGGTAGTGGACCGATCCGTCCTCGCGCAGTGCGACGGGTACGCGCATCGGAGCACGGTCGATCTTGGCGGGCATCTGCACGCGCTTGAGCACGTCGTAGCCCGTCATCCGCAGTTCGACGACCCCGGAGCGGATCTCCCAGGCGGTGACGCCGTACATCCCGAAGGAGTGCCGGAGCCGGTCGGTGGCGGAGGAGAGGTCGAAAACGTCCTGGCCGGGACGGAGCTTGAGCCGCAGGACGAGCCCGGTACGGGTCGGCCGGAGACGGAGGATGCGCGGGGCACGCGACTCGGGGGCCGGGCGGTCGGTCAAGCGGGCGAGCGCGAGCCGCCAGCGCGGGGGCGGGACCGTCAGGCCACAGGCGTCCATGACCGAGGCGTACCGGACTAAGACCCGCAGCGCGGCGAGGACGACTCCGAAGGTCATCCAGTACCAGGCGGGACGCCGCCACCGCAGCACGAGCGCGGTGGCGACGACCAGCAGCAGTACGACCGAGAGGCGGGCCATGATCAGGCCGCCTCAGCCTGCGAGCCACCGGCGGCGAGCGAGGTGACCGCCACGGCGCGGAAGGCGATGCCGTGCCGCTTCTGCCCGTTGAACTCGTTCTCCCACGGCCGGGCGATCAGGCCGGTCAGCGCCACCGGAGTGCCCATGCCCAGCTCACCGGAGACCCCGCCCTCGGGGACGGTGACGGACAGGATCTCCACCGCGTCGTTGGCGGCGAACATCACGTCCACGGTCATCAGCTTCGCCCCGGTCTCGACGTCGAGGGCGACCTCACCGGTACGGCGGTCCTTGACCTTGATCTGCGGCTGCTTCGCGACCATCACGGTCGCGACGGAGGTGTCGACGGGGATCTGACGCACTACCGATCACTCCTCTATAGATGTCGAACTCCGCCACTCATGTACATGAGTGACATGAAGAAGAGTGCCCGACTCCTGTACATGAGTCAACCCGCCTCGACGAAGAAGTCGGGGCGGGCTGAGGAGAGTTGAGCGAGCGTCAGTCCGCGGCGGGGATGCGGTAGCTGAAAACGAACTGGTCAGCCGCCATGAGGGTGTCGCAGACCTCCACCACGCGGCCCTCAGTCGTCAGCGCCTCACGGACGAGATGCACGACGGGGGCGCCGGGGCTGAGAGCCAACTCGGACGCTTCGGCCTTGGTGGCCGGCCGGGCCTGCAAGGTCTCGACGAACTCGGCGAACTCATGCCCGTGGTCTTCGAGTCGGGCGTAGATGCCGCCACCGCCGGGGTTCTCGGCGAAGAGTTCGGGGATGTCCTTCACGACGTCCCACGGCAGGTACGAGCTGGCCGTCTCGACCGGAGTGCCGTTACGGAAGTACAGCCGCCGGCGGGCAAGGACCTGAGTGCCAGGCTCGACCCCGAGACGACCGGCCACGTCCTCCGGAACCTCCATGGGCCCGATGTACAGAACGCTGACCTTGGCCGTGGCACCCGACTGCGCGGACTCCGCCAGATACGCAGCCTTGCCACCCTGTCGGTGCGAGCGCCGGAAGCGGTCGGAAGAGCGGTGCCGTACCGGCGGCCGGTCCTTCACGATCGAGCCCTTGCCGTGGCGGGTCTCCACCAGGCCGCTCGCACGGACCTCCACCATCGCCTTACGGATCGTGCCGCCCGCAACGCCGTAGCGCTCGACCAGCTCGGATTCACTCGGCACCATCTCGCCAGGCTTAAGGACCCCAGCCCTGATCTGCTGCACGATGTCGTCGGCGATCTGCACGTATCGAGGTACGGCCTTACCCCCTCCTACCGCGGTTCCCATAGCTCTTCCCATCCTCCTATGCTCCTGTACATGAGTAACAGCGCCGCGAAAGCCCAGTCAACGCCACTGCACTCCGTGTCGGTGGCCGGGGTCGTGGTCCGCGAGGACGGCAAACTCCTGACGATCCAGCGGGCCGACAACGGCGCTTGGGAACTCCCGGGCGGCGTGCTCGAACTCGAAGAGTCCCCGGAGGCCGGCGTACGGCGCGAAGTCTGGGAAGAGACGGGCATCCACGTCGAGGTCGACGAGCTCACCGGGGTCTACAAGAACACAACACGAGGCATCGTGGCCCTGGTCTTCCGCTGCAAGCCGGTCGGCGGCGAGGAGCGCACCTCCAGCGAGTCGACGGCTGTCACCTGGCTCACGCCCGACGAGGTGGCAGATTCCATTTCCGAGGTCTACGCAGTCCGGTTCCTGGATGCCTTGGACGGGGCAGGCCCTCACGTGCGAAGCCACGACGGCAAGCGGCTGACGCCGGTGCGATAGAACTTTCCCTACTTCATCAAGGCTCGCTCCGCTCGCTACCCGGCCCTGCGGTAGGGGCAGTTCAGGAGCACACCGCACGTTGGCGCAGGAGCGCTGACGTTCCCGGCCTCCTGGAACTGCAAGCAGTCAGATCAGAGATCAGAGGTGCCGCGCACAGCGCGGCGGCGCCGGCCGTCGCCGCCGCACGGCTCCCTCCTCGTCTTCGCCGCCGGGGCCGCGCGGCGTCGACGCCCGCGCCCACAAGGGGCGAAAGACCAGGCCGGGGGTGGGGGCGGTCGGCTCCACGGCTTTACCCACCTCCCCGATTCGGGTCCCGCGTCGAGCAAGACCAGGGGGCCACTCGTTCAAATTCCGGGCAGCTCACAAGCCTGCCCGAGTTGCCGGCAAGCGTACGGCCCCCTGATCATGCTCGACCCCAAACCGGGCAGGACACCGGCCAAATCCGCTCCGCCGACCGCGGGGCGAACGCTGCCACGAATCCCAACCATCCCTGATCGGTAGCTGGTGCCCGGTTGCAGGTCCACTGCCAGACGTTGCAGCTAAGAGACGCGACCTAGATTATCGATCGCGCGTTGGAGAGATTCGATCTCGCGCGCAATCTTGGTTATTCCTGCATCCATATCGCCCGGCCTGAACGACGGGTCCGCGCTGCGCAGCTCATTCATGGCTGCCAGCTCTTGTCGCCGGAGACCGAGCAGGGAGCGCAAGAGAGTGGCCTTGTCGCACTTCTTGCGGCCAGTCTCATACTCTCCGATCTCTCGAGCTATCTCACCTAGGCGATCGTCCGCTTTCTGCGCTCGTTCATTGCTCATCTTCACCGGAATCGCCACCTTCGCTCCAGCTAACAAGCGCCTGGCTATGCTCTGGAACGCCCCAGATTGACTACCTATTCTCCCTCTTCAGCTCCTCGGCGAGGTGTCTTTGTGCGGAAGCTAGGGCACTCTCGCTGCTACGCTCGTCATGCCTCCAGCCACATCCACACCAGGCAGTGCTGCCCCCGAATGAAATGTCCTGCTGGCCACCTTCCTCGTGTAGGTAGACAGCATTCGACTTGATCAAGTGCGCTTTAAATGCGTCCGCAATTCCATCAGGCGCGACCTTTTTCTCCCAGTGACCGCACTCACATGATGCCTTGCGCGTGTTCCAGTCGTAGAAGACGTAGTGCCCATCCCACGGCATGACGACCTCCCGAATGTGACTGCACGAGTGGCCTCCCCTATCAGGGTCCCGCACAGAGTGACCTTCCGCATCTTGACTGTTTCAAGGCGCCTTGCGCGCTAGCAGTCTTGGCGAAATAGGAACGTGCAGTGTCCTTTGTGGACTGACAGCCTGTCTGTCCCCCAGAGCCCACCGGCATACGTCACGCGCCTTCGAAGGCCTCGATCGGCTAGCAGCGTTGACATCAGCGAGTGACATCAACAGCAGCGGACGGGGACGCCCAATGCTGAACAGCGGCGAGGGGCTGTGCCCTCTGTAATAGAGCCAGGCGCCAGCTCGGTCCATTCGGCGATCGAACTCCTAATGCGGTGGTCGATCATCGTTCGTACCAGCTGGCTGCAAGGGGATGTGCCTATAACCGAGCAGAGTGGCTGAGGCAGGAGCTGGTGACGCGAGGCACACGCGCGCCTGATCGGTCGGCGCACCCACCATCATGGCTGACTGTCGTCGGCTGAGGTTCAGGCGGGCGACGAAACAAGGCGTGCCAGATGTGTGTCAGAACGGAGGGGCAAGCATGGTCAACGACGGCGCTGAACGGTCCCTGCACCCATAGCGAGGACGGAGTTAGTCGCCCGCATACCCACCAGCAGATACACCGCGGAGAACACCACCAGCTCACAAAGCAGCTATCCATGGTCTCCTACCAGCCTCTTCCATCCCGTGTGGCTGGATCGCTCCCTTGTGGCGACTTCGAGCACGTGTCACACAGTTATAGGCAGATGGTCGGGGGGAGGAACGCTGTATGTCTGTGTCAGGTGAGGACGGTGTCGCGCCCTTGGGCTGGGCAGTAACACGGTTTGGGCGGCAGGCCAGCAGCCTCGCCGCCGCGGTTCCGATGCAGCTAGCTCGGGCTCACGCTCAGGCTCACGCCACGCACCTCACGGCCCGGTTGAAGAAGCGAAGTCCCTACGGTTCCACCCTCGCAGAAGCGGTGCGCGAGAACTTGGCGGACACGGCTCGGGAGTTGGGCGAGTCTGTGCGGAACGTACGCGGATATGAGTACGCAGTGATCAACAATCACGCAATATTCCCCTTCAGGTACGCGGACAGGCCGAGACCTCTTGATCGAGCTCGGTTGCCTTCCAACGCATCCCCTACGCGCCGTCGGCTGTTCTCGGCACACGGGCCACAGGCTCCGGAGGGACTGTTCGACCTCGATGACGATCTGACAACCGAGGAGTACCTGGAGCTGCACGAAGCATTCGAAGAGTTGGGCGCCTCCACGAAGCTCGTCTGCGTCTTCTTCACGGCCGCGGTGGAGACCGGCGTCCATGTCATCCATTGGGGGGACGCCCACCTCGAACCGGACCGTACCTTCACGTGGCACCACAGCGAACAGCTCCCAGTCGCTCCCCAACCGCCTGAGTGATCGGTACCCGAGAAGGTATCGGCCACCATTGCGCGAGCTCAGGCGTTCGGCTGCCGGAGGGGCGGAACGAACGGCAGGGGAGCACCTGAATGAGAATGGGGCTCCCCTGCCGTTCGATGGGTCTCTGCTAGCCGAAGGCCGCCGCCGGCAGCCAAGGACCCTCGCCTCCTTCGCGAGCGGGAGGATCCGTGAGCGGCAGGCGGTGACCGCGGCTGATCGCTACACGACGTACGTCACGCAGGGCTTCAGTCATGTCCATCGTCAGGAGTCGCAGCTCGTTCGGCTCCGGCTCCTCGTCGTCGAGTACTTCGACCGCGTGCTCCAGGAGTTCCGCTGCCATTTCCAGTTGCATCGCTTCGGTGTGGTCAGCCAGGCGGGACAGGTAGCCGCCGCTGCTCTCGGTGCTCAAGTAGCAGGGGTTGCCCTCGGGTCCTGACCACGGGAGGAGCCGCAGCTCGTTGTGGGTCGTCATCCTCCGCTTGTCCTCTCGTTGGTCATGTGGTTGGTGGTGAAGAATGCGTCGGCACGGTCGCTTGGGAGCATCAGGAGCGCCGCCTCGACCACGCGTCCCGTGCGGTCGGTCGACACGCGCGTGATCGCGAGCACTGACAGAGCCGAGCTGATGCGAAGAGTCGCGGCTTCCTCTGGTGTCGGGGGACGAGCGCTGACTCGTTCCCGGACCTCGGCCAGCGGCGGGCGGAGTTCTGCCAGCTTCGCCTCAATGCTCTTGCAGCAGTGCGATTCGGCGGGAACGTCGGTTGGCGACAGGTCGCGAGGGACGTAGAGACGAGCGAGGCTGTGCGGTGACTCCCCCTCGTGGCTGAGGCAGAAGAATTCGGTGAGTGGGCTGCTTTCCGACACCCGTAGCAGGCTGGTCAGTTGACCGTGCGCCTGGAGGTTGGTGGTGCGGACGATGACGCGTAACGCCGACTCGGGCGAGGACTCCGTCCGGAGTGTGCAAGCGCCGCCGATGTACATGACTCTGCGACGGGGGTAGCGGGCGAAGTTGCCCTTGCCGTGAATCTTCTCGACGAGCCCTTCGCCCTGGAGGACCGAGAGGGCACTCCGCAGCGTCGCCGTGCTGACCGCATAACGAGAAGCGAGCTGCGCCTCAGAAGGGAGGCATTCGTCGGCCTTGATCTGGCCGGTCGAGATCTTGTCGCGGATGTCATCAGCGATGACATGACGGCGAGAAGGCACGGACTGCATCACCACCTACTCAGCGCGCGTACGGCTACGAGCCGAGACTGGGCGTGCATGGTGAGCAGTTCGCCCGACTCGAAGCACAGTCGCTTCGCTCCGCCGGGAAGGGGGAACAGGTCGGTGACACGGCACGGATGACCACCAAGCTTAATGACGTCGCCGCGCTGCACGCTGGCAGAGATGATCTCGGCAGAGGGGGCCGGAGCACCACCCGGCGCCCAGCCCCTCACCGGAGGCCGTCCGTCCGGTTATCAGGGTCGGCCACCGTGTGGCAGGAGCAGCTGCACGCCTCGTAGACCACGGGGATGCCGATCGGTGCGGTAGCGGGAGAGGAATGCGCGCACTCACAGTGCCTACCGATCAGGCAGGAACTCGACCGGTAGGGAACGGCCTTCGTGTTGGTCGCGCGAAACGGCTGGTGGGGAGGCATCAGAGCGCCTCCGCCAGCATGTACCGGTGGTGCACAAGGCGATCGCGAGGTGCGCCGGCCTGCCCGACGGGTACTGGGAACCGGCGGCTCCGGCTCATCGGGACGCACCGCTCATCGGAGTGCGAGACGGTATGGCGGATACGGTTGAACATGCTGATCAGCTCCTATCGCTGATGGCCAGGCCCCCGGACATTGCCCGTCGCGGGGGCCGTTGTGCTTACGGCGGCCCATAAGGTGCGGCCGTTCAAGCTGTTGGCGAGGAGCCCGAATCGATCGGCCTCCGCTACGGCTTCCAAGGCCTCCCGCCACGACTCGGCGGAGAGCGATTCCGGTACCTCCGCTTCGATCGAGGTGACTTGGGTGTGCTGCTCCACGCGCGGGGTGAGGCCGACGGCGGACAACCGGGCTGCGATGTCTTCGGCTCTTAGTTCCGAAGCAGGCACAGGGCAGCCTCCGTCATCGGCGATCACTTGGAGTGAAGCTAGTTAACTAGGTTAGAGCTAGTGGACTAGATTTTCCATATGCCTGAGCAGCCGCCGTACCTCCGCATCGCTGACGAGCTCCGGCGACGGATCGCGGAGCATGAGTGGACGCCGGGAGACCGGCTCCCGTCACGCGCCCAGATCGCCCAGGAGTGCGGCGTCGGCGAGAACGTGGTTCGTCGCGCCCAAGAGCTACTGATCTCTCAGGGAGTGCTGGAAGGCCGCGCCGGCTCCGGCACGTACGTTGCCGCCGCTCGTCAGCGCGTACGCATGGTCCGCTCCTCGGCGCGCGAGCAGCCTGACGGTTCCCCGTTTCGCGCGGACATGAAGGCCGTGGGCAAGTTGGGGGATTGGGAGAGCCGGACCGAGGCGAAGGTCCCGGCGCCGGTTGAGATCGCGGCACGCCTCGGCATCGGCAAGGGCGAGTTGTGCGTCCGCACCGTGTACGAGTTCCTCGCCGACGGCAAGCCGGTGCAGCTGTCGACGAGCTGGGAGCCGTACGACCTCACCGCCGGCACCGTCATCGTCCTCCCGGAGGGTGGACCGCACGCTGGCGTGGGCGTGGTGAACCGCATGGCCGAGATCGACATTACGGTCAGCCACGCCGTGGAGCAGCCGGAGCCGCGGCAAGCGAATGCCGAGGAGGCATCGCTCCTCGGCATCCAGAAGGGCGGCTTGGTTACGCACATCCGGAGGACGTACTACAGCGACCAGGGACGGCCCGTCGAGACGGCGGACATTGTCGTACCCGCCGCGCTGTGCGAGATCGTTTACGAGATCCCCATCGGTCGTTAGTGGGGCAGGATGCTCGCAACGGGGACGTTGCCGCACGACTAGCGCGCACCAGAAGAGCACCAGTTGCGGCGGAGAACCGCGGTTGACGGCGGTTCGATCCTAGGTCCGCGGCAGCGCCCCGGTGAGCCGTTCTGCCTGTACAGCGCCTATGAGTGAGCCAAACCGCCGGTGATTTCCGAGCTGAGAGTGCCAGTGCGATGCGTGCCAGAAGGGTGGTCGTCGGGGTCAGCGGTCCCGCTGTTCTGGCACGGCCGCAGCTTCCCGGCGCGCCTTCCGTGCAGTGGCGTCGAGATCAGCTGCAACTTCCTGCCGCCAGCCTTGGTCAAGCTGACCTCTCGGCCTGTCTGGCAGGGAATGGACAGGACACATCAGGAGCGAATCAAGCCAAGGCCCGGCGTAACCTCCGCTCTCCGCGTTACCGTCCAGCCCCACAGGCACGGACATGGGGGAGGGCCTGAGTTGATCGACTGGGCGGCGCTGCTCGGCGGTGCACTGTTTGGCTTCCTGGGCGGCATGGTGGCTGCCTGGCGTATCGCCAGTGTCGAGGCAGCGAAGGCATGGGCCGGTGATCTCCGGCACCGGTTCAAGGTGAAGCAGGCCGACCGAGAGAAGACGCAGCAGCTCCGGCACGCCCTTCTTGACGACAACCATCAGGCAGAGTTGCAGCGCAGCGGGGATGAGCGGAAGCAGGCCGAGAAGGCCCGCGAGAACGAGCGCAGGCGCATCAAACGGGCTCACGCTGAACTGAAGAAAGCCCTGCAAACCGCCAACGAGAGTGTCGGGACCTACACAACCGCACGGTTCATCACCATGCTCAAGGGGGAGGTGCCATCGGAAACTATCTCGGAGGAGATCAACAAGCTGGACCGGCATACGTTGCTACTCAAGGAGCTACAGGGCCGCCTTGAGACGCTTTCTGGACTTGGCATCTCGATCAATCACAGGATCACGGACTGGCGCGAGCCCTTCCAGGGCGACCTGCGTGAGCTGGCGAAGGCCATCACCTCGAAGACAGAGGAGTACGCCAACTTGCTGTCGCAGCATCAAGGCAGCTCCTGACCTCATAGCTCCCTGCGAGATCCGCACGTACTTCGAGGCATTCGTCGACATCTCATCGTCACCGCTCAGCAACTGTTCGAGTCGTTCTCGTTGCACACTCTCGCCCCGGCCCCGAAATCGTGCTGTACAGCACCGAAGTACAGCAACCCCAGCAACCGCCAGCCCCCAACACCGGTCGCCATACTCCTCCCCGCAGCCTGTATGACCTCCAATGCCCGGTCTCTTCAGAGCTACGGATCAGAAGGTTGCAGGTTCGAATCCTGCCGAGCGCACAGCAAGCGAGAGGCCCCGTCGAGAAATCGGCGGGGCCTCTGGCGTTTGTGTTGGCGGGTGCGCGGCGGTGAGGTCGGGGCGGGCAAGCGGGGCCGGTGACTGGTGCTCAGGCTTTGTTTCGCGAGGCGAGTTCTTCCTCCCACCCCCGTACCCACCCCCGCCCCCTCCTCCCCCCCCGAAGGGGGAGGAGGGGGCGGGGGCGGGGGAGCAGCGAGGGGTGCTGCGTGGGGGGGGCAGTGAGGGTGCCGCGAGGGTTGTCGTGAGTGGGCAGTGGCGGGGCGGGGCGTCGCGGGGCCCGGGTGGTGGCCAGCCCTGCGGAAACCCGTGACCTTGGGGTTGTGCCGGCCCCGGGGAAGTTCCAGTGGGTGTGGCGTCTATCGGGCGGGCGGAAGCCCCGTGGTGGTGGGGTTGCGCCGGCCGTGGGGGAACCCGGTGGCTTTGGCGTTGGGCTGGCCCTGGGAAACCCGGTGGCTTTCGGCTTGCTTCAGGGCAGGGGATAACCCCGTGGCCCTGGGGAGGGGTGGGCCTGGGGAAAACGTCGTCGGGGTGGGGGGTGCGCTTCTATGGTGTGGGGTGGGAGTGGTGGCGATGGAAGGGGCCGGGTGGGTGGAGGTCAATCTGTCGTTCGGGGGTGGGGCGGAGGATGCCGAGGGGGCGGTGTCGTTGTACCGGTGGCTGGTGGCCGAGCCTGAGTTGCGGGGGCAGGTGAGGGTTTCGCTTGGGCCCGGGCAGCCGGAGCCGGGGCACATGGGCGGGGGGCTGGATCTCGTCAATGTCGTGGTCGCCAACAGCATTGCTCTGGGCAGTCTGATCACCGCGGTGGCGACCTGGCGGGGCTCGCGGCCCCGGCCGCCGCAGGTCCGGCTGGAGCGGGACGGTGTGGTGGTGACGCTGCACGACAGCTCTCCCGAGGCGGTCGAGCAGATTCTGCGGGTCTGGAACGAGAGCGGTGCGCCCGCTCCACTGGCGGCGGACGGAGACAGCGAGTAGCCGTGGCCGTCTTGTCGGACCCGGCCCGCTCGGAGGCCGTATTGGTGGGCGTCCATGACTACGTCAACCTGGAGAAGCTGCCGGCGGTCGCCCGGAATCTGGCGGGGCTGCGGGAGGCGCTGACCGATCCCGCGGTCTGGGGACTGCCCGCCGAGGCCTGCACGGTGCTTTCGCAGCCCGGTAGTGCCGGGCTGGTGCTGGACACGGTGCGGGATCGGGCGGCCCAGGACACCCTGTTCATCTACTACGCCGGGCACGGGCTTACGGACCCGCACACCGACGAGCTCTATCTCGCCCTGCCCGATTCGGACCGCGAACGCGAGTACACCTCGCTGCGGTACGAGTATCTGCGGCGGGCGGTGCTGGATCCGCAGGCGGGCGCCCAGCGGACCGTGGTGATCCTTGACTGCTGTTACAGCGGACGTGCGCTGCTCGGGCGGATGAGTGCCAGTGCGCACATCGCGGACCAGGCCATTGTCGAGGGGACCTGCCTGCTGACGGCCTCCGCCGAGACCCGGCCCGCGCTGTCGCCGCCCGGGGAGACGTATACGGCGTTCACCGGTGAGTTGATCGCGACGCTGACCGAGGGCATTCCGGACCGGCCCGATCCGCTCGACATGGACACCCTCTACCGGCATCTTCGCGCACGGCTGGCGAGCAGGTCCCGGCCGGTGCCCCAGCAGCGCAATCGCAATACCGGTGGCCGTATCGCCATCGCCCGCAACCGGGCCGTATCGGACGGGGCGGCGCCGTACGGGGCCGTGTCCGACCCGGCGAGCCTGGCCGACCGGCAGAGTGAAGCCGAGCAGCGGCTCGCGGAGATGGAGCGGCGGGCGGAGCTGTTACGGCTGGAGACCGAGGCGCTGCGGCAGGAGGCGGAGCGGCGCGCCCTTCAGACGGTGGAGACCGCGCAGCGGCTGGCGAACGCTCTGGCCGCCTCCCCGGACCGGGCTGTCCGGCCGTTCTGGTTCGCGGTGCCGGCCACGCGTCCGTTCATGGGACAGGACGGTTCGCTGGAGCCGGTGGGGGAGTTGGTGCCGGGCACCTGGTACCTCGCCGTCGAGCAGCGGGGCACGGCCCTCGTCGTGCAGAGCGAGGACGGTCGCCGGGGTCTGCTGCTCGACGCGGAGGGCATCGAGCGCGGGTACTACGTGGACTACGGGGCGGCTGTGGAGCCGGGCTTCGAGCCGTTCTGGTTCGCGGTTCCGGTGGCTCGCGAGATGTTGAGCGAGGACGGCTCGCTGGAGCCGGTGGCGGAACTGGTGCCGGGTGTCTGGTACCTCGCCATCGGGCAGAGCGACGGGGCCCTCGTCGCGCGGACCGAGGAGGGTCGCCAGGGTCTGCTGCGCAATACGGACGGCATCCAGCGCGGGGGCAGTGACGTGGCGGAGAGCCATGCCCGGCAGACGCTGCGCAAGGCCGAACGCATGGCCGGTGCCGTGGTGTCCGACCCGGAGCCGGGTTTCCAGCCGTTCTGGTTCGCGGTCCCGGTGGCTCGCGAGATGTTGAGCGAGGACGGCTCGCTGGAGCCGGTGGCGGAGCTGGTGCCGGGCACCTGGTACCTCGCCGTCGAGCAGCGGGGGCCCGCGCTCCTCGCGCAGTGCTCGGACGGGCGCCGGGGGTTGTTGCTCGACACCGACGGCATTCAGCGGGGCTGAGCGGTGGGGGCGGCCGGTGGCCGGGCATCGTCGCGGGGGCGGGGCGGGGCGGGGCGGGGCGGGACGGGCGGTCGTACGTCCGCAGGGGATGGCGTCCAGGACGCGGCGGCCAGACGGCGGCCAGACGGCGGCCAGACGGGGGCGGACCAGGGCGGACGTGCTGGCCGTCTGGTGGGCGTCGCGGTCGGTGATGTTTACGGGAGGGCGTTCCCAGGGGCTGCGGAGTCCTTGGGGTGGTGGGTGAGTGGGTGTCGTAGGGGGAGTTTTCCAAGGGGGCCAACGGGGGTGCGCAGGGCCGCAGTTGGGTGTGGGTGGGGTGGCGGCCGGAAAGCGATTAGGTATTGCCGGGGGAGTCGCGTAGTGTTCATTTCACCGACGCGGGGTGGAGCAGCTCGGTAGCTCGCTGGGCTCATAACCCAGAGGTCGCAGGTTCAAATCCTGTCCCCGCTACTGACGCCGTAGGCCCGGTGGAATCATTCCACCGGGCCTACGGCTTTTGTGCGTGTGATTCAGTCGTGGACCGGGGGCGGCGGGGCCGTGTAGTGGACGGCCGGGCCGGTGCGGGGCGGGGGCAGCCGGGCCAGGTCGGGGTGGAGCAGGAGCTCGTCGTCGTAGTCGCTGCTGTTCTGGTGGCGGAACGGGAGCGGCTCGGTAGTGGGGAGCGTGCGCAGGCGCTCGCGCAGCCGGGTGGCGGCGGTCGCGTAGGCGGTCGGGGTGGTGCGGTCCGCGCCGGGGATCAGAAGGGGCGGGACGACGGACATCCCCGTGTACCAGAGGGTGCCGTGCTGGAGGGGGAAGAGGAGGTCGTTGAGGTCTCCGTTGACGCCGCGCGGGCCGAGGGTGGCGGCGCGGGCGCCGGCGGTGGTGATGACCATGGCGCGTTTGCCGGTGAGTTTGCCGTCGCCGTAGCGCTGGGGGCGGCCGGTGGCCGGGTCGGTGATGCCGAAGGCGAAGCCCTTGATGAAGACGCGGTCGAACCAGCCCTTGAGGATGGCGGGCATCCCGTACCACCAGAGGGGGAACTGGACGATCAAGGTGTCGGCCCAGTCGAGCTTGTCCTGTTCGGCGCGGATGTCGGGGGCCAAGTGGCCGTCCGTATAGGCGCGTTCCGAGGCCGCGCCGATGAGCAGGCGGTCGGCCGGGTCGTGGCCGTAGTCGGCGGCGTCGACCACCGGGTTCCACTTCATGGCGTACAGGTCGGAGACGCGGTGTTGGTGGCCCTCGGCGTCGAGGGCGCGGAGGCCCTCGTCCTTGAGGGCGCCGCTCAGGGAGCGCTGGTCGGGGTGGGCGAACAGCCAGAGGACCTTCATGTCCTCCACTCTCCGCGGGAGCGGGGGGCCGGACGAGTGGCCCGATGGCCATGGTGTGCAAGGATCGGGCCATGGGTGTAGTGGAGAGCGGAAGCGGTGGCGGGGGCAGGGGTGAGGCCCGGCAGGTGCGGGCCGTTCCGGAAAGCACGTCGCGGCCGCGGGTGGCGGTGCTGGTGCGGGACGGGATGCTGCCGATCGAGGTGGGCATCGTGCACCGGATCTTCGGGGAGGCCCGGTCGGCGGCCGGGGAGCGGCTGTACGAGCTGGTGACCTGCGCGTTGGAGCCCGGTGAGGTGCGGACGGACACGGACTTCACGGTGAACGTCGCGCACGGGCCGGAGGCACTGGCGGAGGCCGACACCGTGGTCGTACCGGCGTCCGGGGCGGACTACGACCTCGGGGCGGAGCGGAGCGCCGGGCGGCTGAGTCCGGCGATGGCCGACGCGCTGGGCCGGATTCGGCCGGGGACCCGGATCGCGTCGATCTGCACGGGCGCGTTCGTGCTGGCCGCGGCCGGGCTGCTGGACGGGCGGCGGGCGACCACCCACTGGCGGTCGGTGGAGCACTTCCGCCAGTTGTTCCCGGCCGTCGAGCTGGACGCGGATGTGCTGTACACGGACGAGGGCGAGGTGCTGACGGCCGCCGGGGTCGCCTCCGGGATCGATCTGTGTCTGCACATGGTCCGGTGTGATCACGGGGCGGCGGTGGCCAACGACGTGGCGCGGCGGACGGTCGTGCCGCCCCATCGGGAGGGCGGGCAGGCGCAGTACATCCGGCGGCCGGTGCCGGAGCCGCGGATCTCGTCCACCGGGGTGGCGCGGGCCTGGGCGCTGGAGCACCTGGACCGGCCGTTGAGCCTGCGGGAGCTGGCGGCACGGGAGTCGATGAGCGTACGGACCTTCACCCGGCGGTTCCGGGAGGAGGTCGGGATCTCGCCGCTCCAGTGGCTGACGCAGCAACGGATCGAGCGGGCCCGGCAGTTGCTGGAGGAGACGGAGCTGACGGTGGACCGGATCGCGGCCGAGGCGGGCTTCGGGACGGCGGCCTCGCTGCGGCAGCATCTCCAGTCGGCGCTGGGGGTGTCGCCGCGGGCGTATCGGAGCACGTTTCGGGGGCCGGGGGGTGGGGGCGGGCTGGTGGCTTGAGGGGAGGGAGCTTGGTGGGGGAGGGGAGCTCGGTGGGGGGAGAAGAGCTCGGTGGGGGGAGGGGAGTTGGTGGGGAGAAGGGGAGGCGGTGGCTTGAGGGGTAGGTGAGGGGGCGGGCCGGGCCTGGGGCGGGTGCAGGTGCGGGGTGTGGGTGAGGGTGGGGCCCGGGCGGGTGTGTGGTGCGGGCGGGGCCCGGGCGGGTGCAGGTGCGGGGTCCGGGTGGGTGTGTGGTGCGGGTGTTCTCGGGATCGGGGTCGGGGGCGGGGTCGGCTGCGGGCGGGTGGCGTTGTCAGTGGGTGGTCGTACGCTGGCGGTGTGTGGCGATGTACGGGACCGCGCTGGTCGGGCGGCGGGCCGGGGTCGGGGCCGGCGGGGCGGTTCGGACAGCGGCTCGGCTGGTATTGCGCCGAGCGGGGCGAGGAGCGGATGAGCCTGCTCCCCGCGGGCAAGCCGCTGGCCTTCGCAGCGCAGGGCGAGCGGCTGTGTCTGGGGGTGCGGCGGGCCGGCCGCTGGATCGTGTGCCCGTATGGGGCGGTGCTCGACGGGGCGAGTGCCAAGGACCAGTGTGCGCGGTGTGCCCAGTTGGACCGGTCGCGTTCGGTGGCCGCGGACACCATGGCCGACGATCCGCGTCCGTACGGCGTCTATCTCGCGTACTTCGGTCCCGGTCTGCTCAAGGTGGGGATCACGGCCGCCGAGCGCGGACCGGCCCGGCTGGTGGAGCAGGGGGCGGTGGCATACGCATGGCTGGGGCGGGGGCCGCTGATGGCGGCGCGGCGGGCGGAGGCGCTGCTGGGGAGTGCGCTGGCGGTGCCCGACCGGTTCACGAAGGCGGCCAAGCGGGCGGCGCGCGGGGCGCTGCCACCGCTACCGGAGCGGTCCGCCGAGCTGGCTCAACTGCACCGCACCGCACGGGGGTTGGCGGGCTGGCCGGAGACGCTGGAGCCGGTGGAGTTCGCCTGCACCGACCACACGGAGCTGTTCGGGCTCGACCGGATTCCGGGTGAGGTGGCGGAGCTGAGCGGGATGACGGCCGGGGCGGAGATCGTGGGGGAGGTGCTGACCGGGGTGGGGGCTGATGTGTATCTGTGGTTGGCGGGGGAGGGGGACGGGGGCGGATCCGGGGACGGCGACGGGGGCGGGGGCGAGGGCGGCTCCAGGGACGGGGATGGGCGCGGGGGCGCTGGGTTCGGTGGGGGTGCGGGTCCGGGGTCGGGGGCAAGTGCGGGTCCAGGTGCGGGGGCGAGTGCAGGTGGAGGGGCGGGTGTGGTGGCGGTGATGGATGCTCGGTTGCTGTCCGGGTGGGTGTTGGGGACCGCTGTGGGGCGGGTGACGACGGTGACGGTACGGGCCGCGGGTCGTGGGGCGGGAGAGCGGGAGGGGGCGGGGGTGGAGCAGGAGGGGTTGTTCTGAGGGGGCTGCGGGCCGGCGTGGTGGGGGCGGTGGGCTGGGGGCGGCGTGGTTGGGGCGGCCGTCGGGGCCGAGTTGGTCGTATTGCTTGCCGGGTGGCTGCCGGGTGGCTGCCGAGTGGGGGGAGCGGGGCGGGTTGCCGCTTTGCTTGGCTGGGGGTGTTGTTGGGGGAGCGTCGGGGCTGTTCGCGCTGTTCAGGGCCCGTCTCGGGGTTCAGGGCTCGTCTCGGGGGTTCCGGGCTCGACTTGGGGGCTTCGGGCTCGTCTCGGGGGGCCGGGCCCGCCAGGACGCGGGAGCGCTCGGGGGCTTTCGGGGGCGGGGGTGCGCGGGGTCCTTCGGACGCAAGGGTGCGGTGGAGTTGCGCGGAAAGCGGCTGGCGGGGGTTGTTCCGGGGTGGGGTTGGGCGTTTAGATGCTGCGTGCAGGTAGATGGCGGCTGGTGGCTCAGCGGGTCGCTACGTGGGCTGCACGGGTATGTGGGCGATACGGGCCAGGTGGTCCGCATGGCGGCACGGGGCATAGTCATCACGGGCCCCGCGGTGTCACGGGCCGGGCGGCGTAACGGGCACAACGGCCCACGGGCCCGACGGCTCATACGGCGCCATGGGCACAAGGGCCCGACGGCTCCCACGGCGCCACTGGGCACAACGGCACCACGGGCCATGCGGTCTACGCGGCCATGCGGTCCACGCCCCGTGGGTGTGGGTTGCCCGCAGGAGGCTGGGTGCCACGTGCCGGAGGGCTTCGGCCGTGCGGAGGGCGTCGGTCGAGCGCAGGCGTTGGGCCGTGCCGGGGCGGTCGGTTCGGGCCGGTGGGGCTCGGTCGTGCCGGGTGTTCGGTCGGGCCGGTGGGGCTCGGCAGTGCCGGGTGTTCGGTTCGGGCCAGAGAGGTTCGGTCGGGCTGGGCCTGCGGTACGTGCCCGGGGTGTTCGGTGTGTGCCGGGGGTGTTCCGTAGGGGAGCCTTCGGATGGTCATCTGCGTAAGGGGCGGGTCGGGCCGTGCCGGTCGGGGCCGTAGGGGCGGGGCCGTAGTGGTCGCGAGGCCGTAGTGGTCGAACCGTGAGGGAGGGGCTCGGCGTGGTGGACGGGGATGAGCGGGTTGGTGCGTTCTGGCGGGAGTTGGGGCTGCCGGGGCTGATCGATGTGCATACGCACTTCATGCCCGAGCGGGTGATGGCGAAGGTCTGGGCGTATTTCGACGCGGCCGGGCCGCTGGTGGGGCGGGTGTGGCCGATCGCGTACCGGTTCGAGGAGGACGAGCGGCTGGCGGTGCTGCGCGGCTTCGGCGTACGCGCCTTCACCTCGATGATCTATCCGCACAAGCCGGGAATGGCGCGGTGGCTGAACGGCTGGGCGGCCGACTTCGCGTCCCGTACGCCGGACTGTCTGCGGACCGCGACGTTCTTCCCGGAGGACGGCGCCGCGGAGTATGTGCGCGCCGAACTGGCCGACGGGGCACGGGTTTTCAAGGCGCATGTGCAGGTGGGCGGGTACGACCCGGCCGATGCGCTGCTCGACCCGGTGTGGGGTGCCCTCGCGGAGGCCGGGGTGCCGGTCGTCACCCACTGCGGTTCCGGCCCGGTGCCGGGCAAGCACACCGGGCCCGAGCCGATCGCACGTCTGCTGGCCCGCCATCCACGGCTGCGGCTGATCGTCGCGCACATGGGGATGCCGGAGTACGCCGACTTCATGGACCTCGCGCAGCGCTATCAGGGAGTGCACCTCGACACGACGATGGCGTTCACGGACTTCTCCGAGCGGAGCGCGCCGTTCCCGCGGGCGGAGCGCGGCCGGCTCGCGGACCTCGGTGAGCGGGTGCTGTTCGGCAGCGACTTCCCCAACATCCCCTACGGGTACGCGCATGCGCTGGAAGTGCTCGCCGGGCTGGAGCTGGGGGAGGACTGGCTGCGCGGGGTCTGTTACGGGAACGCGGCGCGGTTGTTCGGCGTGTGAGCGGGCCGGACGGCGGTGCGGGCCGCCGCCTTCATGGTGTGGTGAGCGGGGTGGCGGTTGCGGCTGCGGCCAGATGAGCCATGGCTACGCCCAGATCGGTGAGGGTGGCCTCGTCCTTCACCCGTTCCGTAGTGGGGTCGACCTTCGGGCCGATGGCGGGGATCTCGCGGCAGGCCGCCGTCACGACCTCGCCGGACATCATGCGCAGGACCTCGCACAGCTGGGAGTTGGCGTGGTCCCCGCCGGTGGGGAATGGCGAGGCGGTGATCACGGCGACCGGCTTGCTGACGCATTCGCCGCTGCTGACCAGCCAGTCGAGGGCGTTCTTGAGGACGCCGGGGACTCCGTGCGCGTATTCGGGGCTGACGACGAGCAGGGCGTCGGCGGTCGCGGCGGCGGTGCGCAGGGCGGCGACCGGGGCCGGGGGTGTGGCGTCCTCGCCGTCCAGGTCGGGGTTGAAGTGCGGGAGCGCGCCGATGTCCGCGGTGGTGGCCGGACCGTCCCAGAAGGTGAGCGCGGAGCGCAGCACCGCACCGTTGGAGGAGCGCGCCCGCAGGCTGCCGGAGAGGGCGAGGAGTCTCATGCCGGCGACGGTACGCGGTCGGTGACCGTAGGCGGTCGGGGGCGGTACACGTTCGGCGACGGTACGCGTTCGGCGACGGTACGCGTTCGGGGCGGGGGTGGGTCGGAGAGGCTGTGGAGGGGGCGGTGGAGGGCTCTCGCGGCAGCTCTTCGTGGCCGTCAAGGCGAGGAAAGTGCTGGTCAGGACGATTGTCAGTGGCAGGTGCGATGCTTAAGAAGTGGTGATCGACCTGGACCGCGCGGGGGGCGGCCCAGGTCGGTCCACGGACGGTCGGCAGATACCGACTCGCGGCAGGCGAGGGGTCGTTGGGAGCTGACGGCTGACGGCTGACGGCTGACGGCTGACGGCTGACGGCTGACGGCTGACGGCTGACGGCTGACGGCTGACGGCTGACGGTGACAACTGACGGCTGAGGCCGTTGGTGGCTGGTGGCTGGTGGCTGGTGGCTGGTGGCTGGTGGCTGGTGGCTGGTGGCTGGTGGTGGGCAGGGGTGGGGTGGGGCGGGGGCCCCGGGGCCGGGGGAGGGGGTAAGAGAAGGCATGGCGGATTCTCAGGAGATTCACAGAAAGGCGCAAGGGAGCTCTCACGGGGGCGGGCCAAGCTCCGGAGCATGACCGTGACTTCCTCGTCCTCAGCGTCGTTTCGTCTGCCGGCTCCGGCGTCGTCCTCCAGGGGTGCGCCGGGGAAGCAGCCGGAGCTGTTGCGGGCCGACGGGAGTCCCGTGCGGGTGCTGGTCGTGGACGACGAGTCCTCGCTCGCCGATCTGCTGTCGCTCGCGCTGCGCTACGAGGGCTGGGACATCCGCGCGGAGGGGGACGGCGCCGGTGCGCTGCGCTGTGCCCGTAGGTGGCGGCCGGATGCGGTGCTGCTCGACGTCATGCTGCCGGACATGGACGGGCTGACGGTGCTCGGGCGGCTGCGGCGGGAACTTCCGGATGTGCCGGTGCTGTTCCTGACCGCCAAAGACGCGGTCGAGGACCGGATCGCCGGGCTGACGGCGGGCGGCGACGACTACGTCACCAAGCCGTTCAGTCTGGAGGAGGTGGTGGCCAGGCTGCGGGGGCTGCTGCGCCGGGCCGGTGCGGCCGCCGCGCGGAGCGAATCGCGGCTGACGGTGGGCGACCTGGTGCTCGACGAGGACAGCCACGAGGTGTGGCGGGACGGCCAGGAGATTCATCTGACGGCCACCGAGTTCGAGCTGCTGCGCTATCTGATGCGCAATCCGCGGCGGGTGCTCAGCAAGACCCAAATCCTCGACCGGGTCTGGAGCTATGACTTCGGCGGCCAGGCCAATGTCGTGGAGCTGTACATCTCGTATCTGCGGCGGAAGATCGACGCGGGGCGGGCGCCGATGATTCACACCCGGCGGGGCGCGGGCTATCTGATCAAGCCGGGCGGGTAGCGGGCCGTGAGCGGGAAGCCCGCCACGGCGCCCGAGCAGCCCGACCAGCCGGAGTGGCAAGACCGGAGCGGCCGACCCAAGCAGTCCGACCAGCCCAACGAACCCGAGTGGCACGACCCGTCCGACCGGCCCGAGCACCCCGGCCGGCCCGGGTATCCCGACCGGCGCGACCGCCCTGACCAGCGCCAGCCCCACCAGCCCTCCGAGCCGTCCACCGTGCCGGAGCACCCCAACCACCCCAACCACCCCGGCCCCCCGCCCCCGCCGAAAGCCCCCCGGCCTTCCGCCCCCCGTCGCCGATGGTCCCTCCGGACCCGGCTCGTGGTGTCCGCGGTGGCTCTGATCGCCGTCGTCGGGGCCGTCATCGGGACGGTGACGTCCATTGCGCTGTACTCCTACATGCAGGGGCAGTTGGACCGACAGGTGCATGAGTTCGTGAGGCGTGCCCAGATGCCGCGCCCCCACGAACCGCCGCGTCCCCAGGGCGGCCTGGACTTCGTGGCGATGGCGGGTCAGCCCCTCGGTGCGGTGGGGGCGCGGATCGGGCCCGGCGGTACGGCCGGGGCCGGAGCGAAACTGACCAACCCGACCGGCTGGCCGCCCGAGAAGCGGCTGACGATCCTGACCAAGGCGCAGGTCGCGGCGCTGAACAGGCTGCCGAGAGACGGCCGGTCACACACCGCCGAGCTGCCCGGACTCGGTGACTACCGGGTGGAGTCCGCCAAGGACGGCTCCCTGGTGCTCGGCCTGCCGCTCGCCGATGTGCAGAAGACCGTCGGCAGGCTCGTCCTCATCGAGGCGTGTGTGACGGCCGCCGGGCTGGCGGCGGTGGGGCTCGCGGGCTCCGCCATGGTCGGAATCGCGCTGCGGCCGCTGCGCCGGGTCGCCGCCACCGCCACCCGGGTCTCCGAACTCCCGCTCCACCAGGGCGATGTGGCGCTGCATGTCCGGGTTCCGGCGTCCGAGTCGGACGGGCGTACGGAGGTCGGGCAGGTCGGTGCGGCGCTGAACCGGATGCTGGGGCATGTCGGTTCGGCGCTCGCGGCCCGTCAGGAGAGCGAGACGCGGGTACGGCGGTTCGTCGCCGATGCCAGCCATGAGCTGCGTACCCCGCTCGCGTCGATCCGCGGTTACGCCGAGCTGACCCGGCGCGGGCGGGAGCAGCCTGGGCCGGAGACCCGGCACGCCCTGGGCCGGATCGAGTCGGAGGCGGAGCGGATGACGGGGCTGGTGGAGGATCTGCTGCTGCTCGCCCGGCTGGATTCCGGGCGTCCGCTCGCGTACGAGCGGATCGATCTGTCACCGCTGGTGGTCGATGCGGTGAGCGACGCCCGGGTGGCCGGGGCCGGTCACCGGTGGCGGCTGGAGCTGCCCGATGAGCCGGCCGTGGTGTACGGCGATGCCGGGCGGCTGCACCAGATACTGGTGAATCTGCTGGCCAATGCCCGTACGCATACGCCGGAGGGGACCACGGTGACCGCCAGGGTGCGGGCCGCCGCGGGTGCTGCCGACGGTCGCGACGGGGGCGTCCAGCTGGAGGTCCAAGACGACGGGCCGGGGATTCCGGCGGAGCTTCTGCCACATGTCTTCGAGCGCTTCGCCCGGGGGGATGCCTCGCGTTCGCGTGCCGCCGGGAGCACCGGGCTCGGCCTCGCCATCGTGCAGGCGGTGGTGGCCGCGCACGGCGGCACGGTCGAGGTCGGCAGTGCGCCGGGGCGGACGGTCTTTACGGTGACGCTGCCGACGGCGGCGGCGCCCTCGAAGGCGGGCCGTACGGCGGGACGGGCGGCACCGGGCACGGGCCGGTAAGACGCCCGTCACGGGCCGGGAGACGTCACTCGCGCTCCCCCCCCACCACTCGCCTCCCGCCTACTCACAGCCCCCCACCCACCCACAGCCCCACCACAGCCTCACCACACCCCCATGACAGCCGGTCTGGCGAATGTCGTGGCATGACGACGACACCGCCGCCCCGCGCCCCGCTGGGCTCCCTGCCACCACGCGAGCATCTGCGGCTCGGCCAGAGCGCGACCGTGCTCGATGTGGTGATCCCCGTCCACAACGAGGAGCGCGACCTCGAACCCTGTGTGCGGCGGCTGCGCGAGCACCTCGCCCGCACCTTCCCGTACGGCTTCCGGATCACCATCGCCGACAACGCGAGCACGGACCGTACGCCGGATGTCGCGGCCCGCCTCGACGATGCGCTCGACGAGGTCACCGCGGTACGGCTGGAGCAGAAGGGGCGGGGGCGGGCGCTGCGCACCGTGTGGTCGCTGTCCGAAGCGCCGGTGCTGGCCTATATGGACGTCGATCTGTCCACCGACCTCAACGCGCTGCTGCCGCTGGTGGCGCCGCTGATCTCCGGGCACTCGGATCTGGCCATCGGCTCCCGGCTCAGCCGGAGCGCGCGGGTGGTGCGGGGGCCGAAGCGGGAGTTCATCTCGCGGATGTACAACCTCATCCTGCGGGGCTCGCTCGCCGCACGGTTCTCCGACGCGCAGTGCGGGTTCAAGGCCATCCGCGGCGAGGTCGCCGAGCGGCTGCTGCCGATGGTCGAGGACACCGGGTGGTTCTTCGACACCGAGCTGCTGGTGCTCGCGGAGCGGGCCGGGCTGCGGATCCACGAGGTGCCGGTGGACTGGATCGACGATCCCCACAGCACCGTGCACCTCGTGCGGACGGCCGCCGATGACCTCAGGGGCGTCTGGCGGGTGGGGCGGGCGCTGGCGACCGGCGGGCTGCCGCTGGACCGGCTGGCCCGGCCGTTCGGGGACGATCCGCGGGACCGTGAGCTGACCGGTGTGCCCGGCGGGCTGGCCCGTCAGCTGGTCGGCTTCTGCGTCGTCGGAGGGCTGAGCACCCTGCTCTACCTCGCCCTCTTCTCCCTCTTCCGCCTCGGTACGGGCGCTCAACTGGCCAATGCCGCCGCGCTGTTGATGTCGGCGCTCGCCAATACGGCCGCCAACCGGCGGCTGACCTTCGGGGTACGGGGCCGGGACCGGGCGGTCCGCCATCAGGCGCAGGGGCTGGTGGTCTTCGCCGTCGGACTGGTGCTGACCAGCGGCTCGCTCGCGGCCCTCGACGCCGCCGGGGGCACCGCCTCGCACGGCACCGAACTCGCGGTGCTGGTGGCCGCCAACCTCGCGGCCACGGTGCTGCGGTTTCTGCTCTTCCGCGCCTGGGTCTTCCCCGACCGCGAGCGCCGGGACGACCACACCGTGACGCCGCACCCCTCGCCTGACCGGAACGACCTCACCAGGAGCGCTCGATGACCCCGCAACAACGGCCCGGCACCCCGGCCCCGCCGCCGTCCGCCCCACCAGAGGGCGCCACGGTGCCGCTCACCGGCCCCCGGGCGCCCGTGGAACCGGAGCCGGCAGCCCGCTGGGAGCGGCCCGCACTGCTGGCGTTGTTGCTGGTCACGGCGGTGCTCTACCTCTGGAGCCTGTCCGCTTCCGGCTACGCCAACCAGTTCTACTCGGCCGCCGTACAGGCCGGCAGTGAGAGCTGGAAGGCCTTCTTCTTCGGTTCGTCCGATGCGGCGAACTCCATCACCGTCGACAAGCCGCCGGCCGCGCTGTGGCCGATGGCGCTGTCCGTACGGCTCTTCGGGCTCGGCTCCTGGGCGGTGCTGGTGCCCGAGGCGCTGATGGGTGTGGCGGCCGTCGGGGTGCTCCATGGGGCCGTACGGCGGCGGTTCGGTGCGGGCGCGGGGCTGCTCGCGGGCGGTGCGCTGGCGGTGACGCCGGTCGCGGCCCTCATGTTCCGGTTCAACAACCCCGATGCGCTGCTGTGCCTGCTGATGGTCTGTGCGATCGCCTGCGTCCTGCGGGCTCTGGAAGCCGGCCGGACGAAGTGGCTGGTGCTGGCCGGGGTCTGCTTCGGGCTCGGGTTTCTCACCAAGACGCTCCAGGCGTGGCTGATCCTGCCGCCGCTCGCTGTCGTCTACGCCTGCTGTGCGCCGGTCGCGCTGCGCCGGCGGTTCGGTCAGCTGCTGCTCGCCGGGCCGGCGATCGTGGTGTCCGCCGGCTGGTGGGTGGCGCTCGTCGAACTGTGGCCGGCGGCCTCCCGCCCGTACATCGGCGGCTCCCAGCACAACAGCTTCCTGGAGCTGACCTTCGGCTACAACGGCTTCGGGCGGATCACCGGCAACGAGACCGGCAGCGTCGGCGGGGGCGGTGGCCGTCCCGGCGGCGGGGGTGGCTGGGGCGAGACCGGCCTCACCCGGCTGTTCTCGTCGGACATGGGCGGGCAGATCTCCTGGCTGCTGCCCGCGGCGCTGATCCTGCTGGTCGCGGCGGTGGCGGTGTTGTGGCGGGCGCGGCGGGCGGTCGCCGCCGAACAGGCCGGTCAGCGGGCGGAGTTCCTGGTCTGGGGCGGCGCGCTGCTGATGACCTTCACGACCTTCAGCTTCATGTCCGGGATCTTCCACCAGTACTACAACATCGCGCTGGCCCCGTATATCGCGGCGCTGGTCGGGATGGGTGCGGCGCTGTTGTGGCGGCGCGGCGGACGGCTCGCCGCATACGTCCTGGCCGGGACGGTGGCGGTGACCGCCGGATGGTCGTTCGTGCTGCTGAACCGCTCACCGGACTGGCTGCCGTGGCTGCGCTGGACGGTGGCGGCGCTCGGCTTGCTCGCGGCGCTGGGTCTGCTGGCGGCGGTACGACGGGACGGAGCCCGCGGGCCGGGGGGCACGCCCGTATCGAGCGGCGTGCCCGTATCGAGCGGCGCGCCGGCATCGGACGGCGGGCCGGTAGCGGGTGGCGGGCCGGTATCGGGTGGCGCCCCGGTACCGGCAAGCCGGCGGAGCGCCGTGCTGGCGGCGGGGCTCGGGTTGGTGACGGCGCTGGCCGGGCCGGTGGCGTACACGCTCAATACGGTCAACACGGCGAAGGGCGGCTCCATCGTCACGGCCGGTCCCTCGGTGCGGGGCGCCATGGGCGGCCCCGGCGGCGGGTTCCCGCGCGGCAGGATGCCGGGCCACAACGGCGGGGCCCCGGGCACCGGTCAGGGCGGCCGGACCGCCGGTCAGGCCCTTCCACCAGGTCAGGGCGCCCAAGGCCGGGGCCCGGTCGGTCGGCAGGCCGTCCCCGGCTTCCCGGGCGGTACGGGCCGCTCCGCCGAGACCGGTGCCGCCGGTGGCCGGATGCCCGTCAGGGGCGGCGTGGGCGGCATGGGCGGTCTGCTAAACGGCACCAAGGTGAGCGACCGGGCCAAGGCGCTGCTGGAGAAGGACGCGGACGACTACACCTGGGCGGCCGCGGGCACCGGCTCCCAGACCGCCGCGAGCTACCAACTCGCCACCGGGAAGCCGGTGATGGCGATCGGCGGCTTCAACGGGAGTGATCCGTCGCCGACCCTGGACCGGTTCAAGAAGTATGTCGCGGAAGGGGAGATCCACTACTTCATCGGCGGCGAATCGGCCGGTGGTCCCGCCCGTCCCGGCTCTACGGCTCGCCCCGGCGCTACGGCCCGACCCGGCGGCGGCCATGGAAGCGCCTCGCAAATCGACTCCTGGGTGAAGAAGAACTTCAAGAAGGTCACGGTCGGCGGCGCCACCTTCTACGACCTGACGAAGCCCGGGTGATGCGGTCACCCGGCACCTCACGGAGCTCCGGACCCAGGTCGCCGTCTGGGCCGTCGCGCAGGGCGTCACGGCCCCCTGACCGGCCCGGCTGACCGGCCCCCGGCCCCTTGACCGTCCCGCCGGGCGGGGCCCGCACCGCGATGCAGGTACCCGCGTACAGGTAGTTCTCCGCTACCGCCGGGCGGGCCGCGACGGTGATCGTGGTGCGGCGGTCGCCGCGTCGGGGTGGCGGCCCGTCCGGTCCGCCGGACGGGCCGTCCGGTCCGTCGGCGCCGTCCCGCGCACGGTGGCGCGTTCCGCTGCCCGCGCGGAGGAGCAGAGGGGTGGTGCCGGTCGGGCGCCAGCCCTCACCACCATGAGCAGGAAGAAGTGGGGCACCGGAAATGACTGCACGATGGGCCGGAAGACCCGGCCGTCTGTGTGCGCGCTGGGGCACGGCGGTGGCGATGGCCTTGATGATGTGCCTGGGGCTCATCGTCACACCGTTCGGGACGGGGCAGGCGCGGGCCGATGGCGGCCGGGACTGTAGCCAGCCGCTCCAGTGCGTGACGATCTACAGCAAGCTGGAGGCGCCCAACTGGCGGGTGCTGGACGTCGCTCGGGGCTGGGGCGGTGACGGTGCCGCGAACTGGGGTCACCTCAACGTCGTGCCGAAGGGCGACCCGACCGGGGAAAACCAGAAGTTCCAGCTGCGGGACACCGGAGACGGCAGTTTCCAGATGGTGGTCAACGACGGCGGCAAGTGCATCTCCCAGGACGACGGCCACTACCTCGGCTGGATGGCCGAGGTCGACTGCGCGAACGTCGACACCCAGAAGTGGTACCTCCAGCCGACGCCCTCCGACGGGTTCATGATCCGCTCGGTCAAGGACGACTCCTGCATGAACGCCCAGGGCGGGTACAGCGGGCAGAACTTCGTCTACCACTCGAACCACGTCGGGTCCTACGGCTGCAACGCCGGCGACCAGGCGTCGTTCTTCAGCATCCACGACCCGGCCGCCGGGGACGCGCGGGAGACCCCGGCCATGTACAGCCTCGCGGCGGCCTATGCGATGACCAAGTGCGACAAGGACCAGGCGTACTGCAAGTGGGAGATCACCGACCGTTCCGAGCCCACCTACGGGACCCCGATCTGCCGTGGTCACACCGATAAGAACGAGACCGGCGGCGACCTGACGAAGGAACTGACCCAGACCGAAACCAGCATCGAGTCCACCACGACGGGCTCGGCGATCCAGGACACCGCCGAGGTGGGCGTCACCCTGACCCTGGGTGTGAAGGACGTCTTCTCGGCGCAGGTGGGCGCGAAGTTCAGCCACTCCTGGCAGAGCAACTACGCACGCACCACCGGTACCCAGAAGACCTGGTCGGAGAAGGTGAGCATCACCGTTCCCGACGGCCAGTACGGCTGGGTGGAGGAGCGGCCCCGGACCCAGGACCTGACCGGCCACTTCGTCTTCGACATCAACGGCTGGGGCCAGTGGACCTACGGCGCCGACAGCAGCAACCCGGCCGTGGCCAAGATCGCCCTCGGCGGTGGCGACGACGGTAACGGGCTGTGGGTCAGCAAGACCGGCACCGAGCTGCCGACCTACTGCTGACCGCGGCCACCCCCGACCCGGCCTCAAATAAAATGTACGGCGTATAGCACTCCCTGTACGGTGTAAATCATTCGCTCATACACCGTACAGGGAGCCCGTATGTCCCCCGTGGCCTCCGACGCCACCACCACACTCCAGCCGCCGGGCCGGACCGCCACCCGCTGGCTGATCCTGGCCGTCATCTGCCTCGCCCAGCTGACGGTCATCCTCGACAACACCGTCCTCAACGTCGCCATCCCCTCCCTCACCGAGGACCTGGGGGCGACCACCGCCGACGTCCAGTGGATGATCAACGCCTACTCGCTGGTCCAGTCCGGTCTGCTGCTCACCGCCGGAAATTCCGCCGACCGCTACGGCCGGAAGAAGATGCTCGCCATCGGCCTGGTGCTCTTCGGCATCGCCTCGCTCGGCGCGGCGCTCGCCCAGTCACCCGGCCAGCTGATCGCCGCCCGGGCCGGGATGGGGGTCGGCGGCGCGCTGCTGATGACCACCACCCTCGCCGTCGTCATGCAGATCTTCGACGACGCCGAGCGCCCCAAGGCCATCGGTATCTGGAGCTCGGTCAACTCGCTCGGGTTCGCGGCCGGGCCGCTGATCGGCGGTTCGCTGCTCGACCACTTCTGGTGGGGCTCGCTGTTCCTGGTCAATCTGCCGGTCGCCGTCGTGGCGCTGCTGGCTGTCCTCGCCCTCGTGCCCGAGTCCAGCAGCCGCGGCGGCGAACTCCCCCAAGCTCTCAACGGCGTTCGAGCAGGGGGGTCCCCCATCGATCTGCTGGGCGCCCTGCTGTCCATGATCGGTATGGGCGGCGTGGTCTTCGCGATCATTTCCGGGCCGGTCACCGGCTGGCTGTCCGGGCGGGTGCTGATCTCCGCCGCCATCGGCCTGGCCGGCCTCGCGGTCTTCGCGCTGTGGGAGCTGCGCGTCCCGTATCCGATGCTGGATATGCACTTCTTCCGCAACCGCCGCTTCATCGGGGCGGTCTCCGGCGGCATCCTCGTCGCCTTCGGGATGGGCGGCTCGATGTTCCTGCTCACCCAGCATCTGCAACTGGTCCTCGGCTACGGCCCGTTGGACGCCGGACTGCGGATGGCGCCGCTCGCCGTCACCGTCATACTGATCAACTTCACCGGCCTGAGCGCGCGGCTGCTGCCCCGGCTCGGCACCCCCGGAATGATCGTCTCGGGGATGTCGCTGCTCGCGGCCGGCCTGGCCGCCATCTCTCTCCTCGGCGGCGACAGCTACGGCGGCATGCTGACCGGCCTGATCGTGATGGGCGTCGGTGTCGCGCTCGCCATGCCGACGATGGCCAACGCCATCATGTCCGCGATCCCGCCGGCCAAGGCCGGAGTGGGAGCGGGCGTCAACGGCACGCTGATGGAGTTCGGCCAGGGGCTCGGCGTCGCCGTCCTCGGCGCGGTCCTCAACTCCCGCTTCGTCGCGCTGCTTCCGCTGGTCGCCGCGAGCGCCGGCTCGCTGCCCGCGGCGCTCGCCAGGACCCGTACGGACGCCGAACGCACCGCCGTCCAGGACGCCTTCGCCGCCGGTATCGGCACCAGCCAGCTGGTCGGCGCGGCCGCGGTCTTCCTCGGCGGGCTGCTCGCCGCCGTGCTGCTGCGCCGGGCGGAGCGCACCGGCCGGGACCCGGAGGCGCCGGCCACGCCCGCCGGTGCGGAACCGGCGGCCGCCGTGGCGGAATAGCATCGGTGGGTAGGTGATCGTGAACGGCAGGTACCGACGGCCCGTATGACCACCCGTACGCGCCGTTGACTACCCGTACGCGCCGCGCACCGACGACGACACCAACAACGACACCAACAACGACACCGACACCGACACCGACAACGACACCCTGACGTCGCAGACGTCCGGGGCAAGGAGGGGCGCCATGGCAGCGACGGACGGCCGCACCGGGAAGCGGCCGAGCAGCGTCTGGCTGACCGCACGCCCCCCGCTCAAGCGCAAGGCGGACCAGCCGGCCGGACTCGACCTCGACAAGATCGTCGCGGCGACGGTCCGGCTGCTGGACGCCGAGGGCCTGTCGAAGTTCTCGATGCGCAGGCTCGCGGCCGAGCTGGGCGTCACCGCGATGTCCGTCTACTGGTACGTCGACACCAAGGACGACCTGCTGGAACTGGCCGTGGACGCGGTGGCCGGCGAGATGGCGCTGCCGGACGAGTCGGACACCGGCGCCGACTGGCGCGACCAGCTGCGCGCGCTCGCCGTCGGCTACCGCGACATGCTGCTGCGCCACCCCTGGGCGGCCCGGCTGCTGGGCCAGTTGATGAACATCGGCCCGCATTCGACGGCCTTCTCCAACGCCACCCAGCGGGTGATGCGGCGCAGCGGCCTGAGCGCGGAGCGCAACTCCGGTGCGCTGGCGTCGCTCTTCCACTTCGTCTACGGCTTCGCCACCATCCGGGCCACGCACGAAGAGCGGTGCCGGGCCGCGGGCATGACCCTCGACGACTACTTCGAGCAGGTCCTCGCCGCGCTCGCGGAGCGGCCGGAGTTCGCCGAGACGCTGGAGCTGTCTGCCCGCACCGGGTACACGCGCCAGGGCCAGAGCGTGGTGGAGATGCTGGACCGGGATTTCGCCTTCGCCCTCGATCTCCAGATCGCGGGGATCGAGGCGATGCGGGACCGGGCGGGGGAGTGACGGGCGTGGGCCCGGGGGAGACCCGGAGGTCTCACCCCATCGGCAGGCTCTCCCCCTGCACCGCCTGGATGTCGAGCTCCACCTTGAGCGTGGTCCCGATGGCCGCGACACCGGCCGCCACGACCTGGTTGTAGTTCATCTTGAAGTCCTCGCGGCGCAGCTCCGCGGTGGCGCGGAACGCGGCGCGCACCCCGCCCCACGGGTCGGGGCCGGTGCCGAGGTAGCTCAGTTCGAGGTCCACCGGCCGTACGACACCGTGCAGCGACAGCTCACCGTGCACGGTCCAGCGGTCCGGGCCGGCCGGGGACAGGCCCGAGCTGCGGTAGCTGAGCTCCGGGTGCTCCTCGACGTTCAGGAAGTCCTCGGAGCGCAGATGGCCGTCGCGCATCCCGTTGCCGGTGTCGATGGAGGCGGCCTTGATGTCGGCCTCGACCCGCGAGGCGTTCAGGTCCTCGGCGATCTCGATCCGGCCGCCGAACTCGGTGAACCGGCCGTGCACGCTGGAGATCCCCAGGTGCTGGGCGACCGCCGCCACCGTCGAGTGCATCGGGTCGATGGTCCAGACGCCGGGCGGCGGCAGCTCGGCCCCGCCCTGCCGGGCCAGGACGACGCTGCCCACGTCCATCCGGCCGCTGGCCGTCACGATCGCGCTGGAGGCGACCGGCGCGTAGCCGACGGCCGTCACGATGACCGTGTACGGGCCGGCCGGCAGCGGCTGTGCGCTGCGGATGGCGCCCTCGTCGTCCGCGGCGGCCCGCAGTACCTGCGCGCCGGTCATATCGGTGACGGTCAGTACGGCGTGCTGGACCGCCCAGCCGTCCCGTGTGCGGACCTGCGCCCTCAGTCCCGCAGCTCCCGCGCCCGTCGAAGTCATTGCCTCTCCCGTGTGTTGCCTGATGATGTCCCCTGCTCAGGGGGCCGGTGCGAGCCCGGCCGAGAGTGCGGGGAGGTGTCGGGCTCCGGCGGCGGCGTGCAGGCCGTCCCCTGCCTGTGCGCAGCGCCGCCGCCGGCGCCCTTCGGTCCGGTCCGGGACGCGCCTCCGCTCAACGCGCGCACCGGACCGGGGTATTGCTCCCGGGTGAGATCCCCGGGCCCGGGCGGTTTCAGTCCCCGGGGTGTGCGAGCTCGACGTCGTACCCGTCGACCCCGCCGGCATCGACCGCGAGGCCGGTGGCGACGGGCGGGTAGCCGCTCGCGATGACCGTGTAGTCGCCGGCGTCCAGGTCGGTGAACGCGTAGGCGCCGTCCTCCCCGGTCGTCGAGGTGGCCACGACATTGCCCGCCGCGTCCACCAGCGTGACCCGGGCGTCGGGCAGCGGCCGGCGGTGCGCACCGGCCCGCACGACGCCCTGCACCCGCGCGCCGGACAGCAGCTCGATCTCGATCCGCGTGGTGCCCTGGCCGCCGATCTCCACCGGCAGTGCGGCCGGGCGGTGGTCCGGGGCGTTCACGGCGACGGTGAAGGTGCCGGGCGCCAGCTCGTCGAAGGCGAAGTGGCCCTCGGCGCCGGTCTTTCCGGTGGCCAGCACCTCGCCGCGGACGTCGGTGACGACGACCATGGCCCCGTCGACCGGTGCGCCGGTGGCCGCGCTGCGGACCTGGCCGCCGAGGCCGCTGGTGCCGCTGAGCAGGATGTCGTAGGCGTGCGGTGCCTCGCCGATGACGACCGTGGACGCCTGCGGCTGGTGGCCGTCGGCCGCGGCGATCAGGACGTACGAGCCGGCGCCGGGGGCGCTGAGCGCGTACGAGCCGTTGGCCTGGGCGACCGCGCGGCCCAGCTGCCGCCCGCTGAGCGAGATCAGCGTCACCGCGGAGCGCGGTACGGGGCTGCCCTCGGCGTTGCGGACGAAGCCGTGCACCGACGGGCCGGACGGGCTGGCATCCCCGCCATCGGCCGAGGCGTACGCGGCCAGCGGCTGGGCGGCCGTCGCCACGGCCGGGCGGGCCCAGGAGGGCGTGTGTGCCGCGTCGCCCGGGGCGACCGGCGCGGCGCCCACCAGGGCGAGCTCCCGCTCCTCGGCCTGCGCCGGGATGACGGCCTCCGCGGAGGCGGCCGACGGGGTGGCGGACGGGGCGGCCGCGGCCGGTGCGTCCTCGGAGCTCTGGGCCAGTCCGCCCCGCGTCTTCAACGCGACCTCCTTGATGAACAGGGTGAAGAGGAAGGCGAGCAGCGCGCAGGGCGCCGCGTACAGGAAGACATCGGCGACACCGTGGCCGTAGGCGCTCTCCATGACGGTGCGCAGCGGCGCCGGGAGGGAGTCCAGGTCGGGGATGCCGCCGCCGCTGTTGCCGGCGCCGTGGGCGGCGGCCCTGGCGGCCTTGGGACCGAGGTCGGCCAGACCGTCCTTCACGTAGTGGGTGACGCGGTGGGCGAGGACCGCACCCAGGGCCGAGACGCCCACCGCACCGCCGAGGGAGCGGAAGAAGGTCACGACGGACGAGGCGGAGCCGAGGTCCTCGGGGGCCACCTGGTTCTGCGTGGCGAGCACCAGGTTCTGCATCATCATGCCGATGCCCAGGCCCATCAGCGCCATGAAGATCGCGATGTGCCAGTACTCGGTGTCGTAACGGATGGTGCCCAGCAGACCGAGACCCGCGGTCACCAGCACACCGCCACTGACCAGCCACGCCTTCCACTTGCCGGTCTTGGTGATGACCTGGCCGGAGACGGTGGACGAGACGAACAGGCCACCGATCATCGGAATCGTCAGCACGCCGGACATCGTCGGCGACTCGCCGCGCGCCAGCTGGAAGTACTGGCTGAAGAAGACCGTGCCGGAGAACATCGCGACACCGACGAACAGCGAGGCCACCGACGCCAGGGTGATCGTCTTGTTGCGGAACAGCCGCAACGGGATGATCGGCTCCTTGGCCCTGGTCTCCACGAAGACGAAGATCGCGCCGAGCACGACCGCGCCGCCGACCATCGCGGCGGTCTGCCACGACATCCAGTCGTACTTGTCCCCGGCCAGCGTCACCCACACCAGCAGCAGCGAGACCGCCGCGCTGATGAAGAAGGCACCGGCCCAGTCGACCTTGACGCCCTCGCGCTTGACGACCGGCAGCTTCAGCGTCTTCTGGAGCACGATCAGGGCGATCACCGCGAACGGCACACCCACGTAGAAGCACCAGCGCCAGCCGAGCCAGTCGGTGTCGGTGATGACGCCGCCGAGCAGCGGGCCGCCGACGGTGGCGACGGCGAAGGTGGCGCCGAGGTAGCCGCTGTAACGCCCGCGCTCCCGCGGCGAGATCATCGCGGCCATCACGATCTGGGCCAGGGCGGACAGACCGCCCACGCCTATGCCCTGCACGACCCGGCAGGCGATCAGCATGCCGGTGTTCTGCGACAGCCCGGCGACGACCGAGCCCGCCACGTAAATGATCAGCGCGAACTGCACCAGCAGCTTCTTGCTGAACAGGTCGGAGAGCTTGCCCCACAGCGGGGTGGTCGCGGTCATCGCCAGCAGCGAGGCGGTGACCACCCAGGTGTAGGCGCTCTGTCCGCCGTCGAGGTCATGAATGATCTCGGGCAGCGCGTTGGAGACGATCGTCGACGACAGGATGGCGACGAACATGCCGAGCAGCAGCCCGGACAGCGCCTCCATGATCTGACGGTGCGTCATAGGGGCTCCGTCGGAGGCGTGCTGTCCGCCTCCGTGCCTGGCGTGGCCGCCCCGCACACCGGCTGGTGTGGTCGTAGCCATGTAATTCCTTTTCATCCTGCGGGTGTACGGGTGGTGACGTCGTGATGCGCCCGGGTGCGGCAGTCGCCGAAGCTCGTGCGGAGCCTGGCGAGGAGCTCGGTGAGCTGCCCGACGTCGGCGTCGGGCCAGTCGTCCAAGTACCGGGCGAGCGTGGCGGTGTAGCGCTCGGCGAGCTCCGCCAGGAGCGCGGTGCCGCTCGGGGTCAGGCGCAGCAGCCGTGAGCGCTTGTCCGCCGGATCGGGCTTCCGCTCGATCCAGCCGCGCTCGGCGGCATGGGCCACATGCCGGCTCGTCACCGACATATCGATCGCGAGCAGCTCGGCGAGCTGGCTCATCCGCATCTCGCCGTGCCGGTCGAGGAGGGCGAGCACCCCGGCCGAGGCGGGCGGACAGTCCTGGGGCAGCGTCCGCCCCATCTCGCGTTTGACCGCGCCGATGGCGCTGAGTTGCCGGGCCAGCTCCTCGTACTGACTGTGAGCTGCCACCGGCGCCTCCACGCATCCCTCGCACCTCTTTTGTTGCTTGGGGCAACCATAGGCAATGTTGGTTGCTGAAGGCAAACGATTCATCCAGCATTGAAGTAAAGGCGCCCAAAAGTCTGCACCGGGCATTGGTCAACAACCTGACCGAGACCCGCAAACCCGCAGGTCGGAGCCGCTATCGCAGGCGCCACCCAATACCGGCCGGTAACGGGACGCCCCCGGACGGCCCGCCCGCCCTCCCGCCCACGCGCCGTACCCGGCCCGGCCCCGCTCCGTAGGCGCCTGCGCGGGCGCTCCACGCGCGCCCCAACGGTGCCGCTCCGCCCCCGGTTCGCTAGGGTCCTTGCCCATGGCGACCAACCCGCAGAACCAGGCCGGCGGCAACTACGACCCGGCCGGCAGCACGCAGATGTTCCGCGCCTTCGTGGACGAGGGCGGCACCCCGCAGACCGGCGGCCGCCGCGCCCCGGCCCCCCAGCAGTCCGCCGGCCCCCGCGTGGGCGTCATCATCGGCGTCATCGTCGCGATCCTGGTCGTCGCGGGCGCGGCGTGGCTGGCGCTGGCCTAGACACTTCCTCGTCGTACGGGGCCCGGCATCTGCGATGCCGGGCCCTTCATCTGTGCGGGCCACAGGTCAGGCCACGCGACCGCCCTTACGGCAGAGCCCTCGGCCAGGGGCATGGACCTGACCGAGGGCGGCGCCGGGGCGGAGTCTTACTCCGTCGCCGGATGAGGCACCTCAGGTGCCCGGGCAGGAGCCGGGGGGCGGCGGGGCCGGCTCATCCTTGTTCGAATAGCCCTCCGCATAGGTGACGGTGCTGGTGCCCTCGGCGCTCCACTTCATGGGCCCGCTGGAGAAGGTCCAGGTGCCTGTCACGTCCCGCTTTTCCATGATCTTCACGACCCACCCGTAGTTTCCGGGCGAGATGGGAAAGTCCCATGTCGTGCTGCGCAAATCAATATGGCTCCAGGTCTTCTGGTATGACGTGGCAACCGAGGTGCTGACCTTATTCACCACGCCCGCGTCCACTCCGAATTCGGCTCCGACAGTGACGGTGGTCCCGACGCTGTGCTGCCAGCCCTCATGCTCCCCCCGGGTGAAATGACCAGTGGTCTTCTCCGTCTTGCTGGGGTTTTTCCACCACTGGTTCACGCACTCTTCGCCGACGGGCTGCGCATCGCCGTAGGACTTCGCTTCGTAGCTGCAACTATCGGGGTCGACACCGCACATCTTGAATGCTGCGGACAACGCCTTCTGGTGGAGCCGGCCGGTGAAATCGCTGCGCTGCGCAGCGTCTTCCAGAATGAACTGCTGGCTTGCCCGGCCCGAAGAGCACTCGCCCCTGCCGAG
This sequence comes from Streptomyces sp. NPDC029466, assembly GCF_055574515.1. Classification (NCBI taxonomy): domain Bacteria; kingdom Bacillati; phylum Actinomycetota; class Actinomycetes; order Kitasatosporales; family Streptomycetaceae; genus Streptomyces; species Streptomyces sp. NPDC029466. Next base: position 40,015 of record NZ_JBVHZH010000021.1, on the reverse strand, counting down.
GTCTGGAACGTACTTGTCCTTGCGTATTTCGCCGCCGATCATCTGGTCGTCCATGCACCGGCGCTCGCTGGCGTTCACGATGTAGTAGGCGTTGCCCGCACCACCCTCGTTCACCGGTACGAGGTACCAGTTCTGGGAGTCTGTCGTGGGATCTGCGGCGTTCTTTTCATGACAGCCCGCCATCGCAAGCAGGTATGCCTGCTTGTAGCGGGGGACGTTCGAGTCGTTCGTTCGCCACTTGTCGATGCACTGGCCGTCCGTCCCGGACTTGATGTGGAACGTTCCGTCGTCGTTGAAGTCGAATTCGAAGACCTCGGGAGCATCCCAATTCAGAACAGATGTACCCGCCGCGTTGACGTACTGGCCCGGCTTCGACGTGCTTTGGACCGACACGGTCGTTGTGGCATCTTCAGCGCGAGCTGTCCCCGTGGCGAGCGGCGACACGACGAAACCAAGCATTGCCGAACAGACCGCCAACAGTGCGGCGGCCGCCCGCGCCCCGGATCTCCGGGGGGTCATCTCATGGGTCATGGTTTCTGCTCCTGTTTCCGTGAGCCGAGCCCTCGGGGCCGGGTCAGGTGACCCCGAGCGGCACCCACAGCACGTTCTCCAGGACGAAGGGCCTGGCCGGGCACCGGTTCACCCTGTGGGCCCGGATCGCGGTGGGACTGTCAACGTAGGAGCGGGTGGCTGGATGTACATCCGTCATCTGACGGATAAAGCCCTTGATTACAGGCGCACCGGGTCGTATTGACCGGCGGTCAGTGCGGCGATGGCGGCTCGTCCGGATTCCTGCGGCGGATGACTTCGGCGGCGAGTTCGACCCGCGAGGTCATCCCCAGCTTCTGGAGAATGTTGGACACATGGGTGCCGACGGTGCGTCGTGAGATGTACATACGGGCCGCGATCTCGGGGTTGGAGTGTCCGGAGGCGACGTGGCCGGCGACGAGGTGTTCGGTGTCCGTCAGCGCCTCCCACCCGAGGCGGGCACTGCTGCGTGGTCTGCGTGCGCTGCGGTGGACGGCGTGGGCCCGCAGGCGAGCCAGGGCGCGGGCCATGTCCCACTGGGCGTCCAGCCGTGTGTAGACCTCCAACGCCTGGTCGAGCAGGGCACGAGCCCGGGCGGGCCGCCGCTGCTGGGCCAGTAGTTCGGCCGCGTCGGTGTAGGCGTGTGCCTCACTCAGCGGTCGCGGCGCCTGGTGGTAGCAGCGGGCTGCTTCCAGCAGCAGATCCGGGTCCCGGTCCAGCAGTCCCTGGCACCGGAGGGCATCACCGAGGTGGTACGGGGTGCCACTGTGGTCGGCCCGTCTGCGTGCGGCCTCGGCGTAGCGCCGTGCGTTGGCGGTGTCGTTGTGGGTCAGGGCGAGCCGCACGAGATCGGGCGTCAGAAAGCCGAGGCTCAACTGGCCCGGCAGATGGCCGCCCACGCCACGGTCGAACGCGGCGGTGAGCCGGGCGTAGGCGCGCTCGGGGTGGCCCCGGGCCTCGTCCGCGAGGGCGTCGGCACACAGCGGCAGGTGTGCGTAGTACCAGGTGATGTCACTGCTGTCGGTCGCCGCGGCCGCGGCGGTCAGATGAGCCTCGGCGGCGGACTGCCGGCCGCGGTGCAGTGAGATCAGCGCCGCCACCCCCCGCAGTGCCCGGCACATCCTGAAGCGCTTGCCGGGATCGAGCCCGGCCTCGATCTCGGTGAGGGCGTCGTCCCAGCGGCCGGCGTGGAAGGCGAGCAGGGCACAGGAGAGGTGGTACCAGGGCAGATAGACGTCACCGGTGTGTTTCGTCGTCTCATGGACGGCTGCGAGGGTGCGCTGCGCGTCCTGGTAGCGGTCGAGATCCATATAGCGGTTGACCAGGGTGAGTTGCAGCCTGATCCGCTGTGCCGGATGCAGCGGCTCCGGCGTGAGCCGGGCGGCGTGCCGGGCAAGTTCCAGGGCTTCGGTGCCAGGAGCTTCGAGGAATCGCTTCGCCGCCAGGATGTGCAGCGCATCGGCCAGGGCGGCGTCGTCGTCCATCGCTTCTGCCGTGCGCCGAGTGGCCGAGGCGACCGCGCCGGCCTCCGTCAGCCGGCCGAGTGCGAACAGGCAGGTTGCGCTGAACGCCCGGAACCGGAGCGCCTCAAGCGCCGATACGCCCGGCCTGCCGCACGCGGCGCGGATCTCGACGAGCGCCAGGTCGGGACGGCCGCGGGCGAAGGACGCGTGGACGATGATCCACCGCAGCGGGCCTTCCCACCCCGGGCCACGGGTCCTGGCCAGTGCGCAACGGGCGGTCTCCTCCGCCTCGGCCAGGCGGCCGGAGGAGAGCTCGGCGACGGCCCGGTACAGCTGGAGTTGGCCGCGGCGTGGATCAGTGGGTCCGGCGAGCTCCAGTGCCTGGTCGATCAGCAGGAGCGCCATGGCCGGCGCCCGGGACGTGAGGGGGACCGCGGATCCAAGGAGCCAGTCGATCAGGAATTCGCCCGACGCGGACGTCGCGACCAGCAGATGCTCGGCGACGCGTTCGGGAACCGCTCCGGCGCCCGCGAGGGCCTGCGCCGTCCTCAAGTGCAGCAGGGCGCGGGCCGGTCCCGGCACGGCGTCGTAGAGGGCATGTCGGATGAGGTCGTGACGGAAGACCAGCCGGTCGCCGGCATCGCGCAGAATTCCGGCCGTCCCGGCCTCCGCGAGGATGCTGAGCAGTTCATGTGTCGGCCGGTCGAGGACCGTTGCGAGGTCGGTGAGGGTACAGCCGGTGCCCAGCACCGAGGCGGCGCGAAGCACTTGCAGCACCTCCTCGCGCAGATACCGCAACCGGTGGTTGATCAGATGGGTCAACGACGGTTGCGGGCAGTCGAGGGGGACCTCCGCGAGCCCGTCGCGGAGGTCGATCGCGTCCTCACGCCGGAGGGCGGCGGCCAGCTCCATGACGTACCACGGGTTTCCTGCCGCCCCCTCGGCCATGCGTCTCAGCCGCGGACCGGGCGCACCGCCGCACAGGCCGGCCAGCAGGGCCGACACGGCAGGCGGAGGCAGGGGTGTCAGCTCCAGTATCGGGTGGTTGCCGAGAGCCAGACTCCGGGAGAGCCGGTCGACGTCCCCTTGGGGCGCGGGCCGATAGGCCCCGACGAGGAGCAGCGGCAACTGGTGAACCGACCGCAGCAGCCGCTGCACCACCAGCAGGCTCGCCGAGTCCGCCCACTGGAGGTCGTCGAGGAACAGTGCCAGCGGCTGCTGGGTACACAGGTCGTCGATCAGGCCGAGCATCGTCTCGACGGCGGCGAAGTCCGACCCGGCCGCCTCGCCCAACCCACCCGGCATCCCGTAGCGGCCCTCGCCCCGCAAGATCTCGTCGGCCCGTGCCAGGGAGGCATCCGCCGACTCCGTATCCACCCCCAGACAGGCCGAGATCACCGCGAACGGGCGCTGCCGTTCCAGCTCCTGGGCCGTCGCGTGCAGCACCCGCATGCCCAGCGACCCGGCAGTTTCCGCGGTCAGTTCCAGCAGGGCTGTCTTGCCCAGGCCGGCCTCGCCGACGACGAACGCCGCCTGCCCCGTGCCCGCCGTCGCGGTCCTCGCCCATCCCGCCATTTTCGCCAGCTCGGCCTCACGGCCCACCAGCCGCCCCGGGAAATACACCACGCCGCCTCCTCTGTACTTCGCGTACCAGCTGGAGAGACGCGCCACGGTGGGTTCCATTACGCCACTCGGACAAAATCGCGAAGAAAGTTCAGCTGTGGGTCACCGGTGTGGGGAGGACGGCGCTCCCCGCTCGCCGCCCTGGTGATCAATCACCGAGCGGCTCAAGAGACACGAAAGGCCGACCGTGCAGACGCCGGCCGCACGGCCCGGCCACCAGCGCACCTGGTACGGCCCCGTTGCGACTCCGCTAGGACCTCGACGCCCCCAGGCGTTCGACTGCACGGTGGGCCTCGGAGAGTACGCTGCCCAGCTCCCCGTACAGCAGTTGGCCGTCGCGTTTGACCGGGCGGCCGTCGACCAGGACCGTGTCGATGTTCCCGGGGTGGGCGGCGGTCACCACGGCGCCGATCGGGTCGTGGGCGACCGGGGCGAGGTTGAGGGCGTCGGCGCGCAGCAGGACGAGGTCGGCGCGCTTGCCGATGCCGAGTGAGCCCACCTCGTCAGCCAGGCCGAGGGCCTCGGCGCCCTCCGCGGTGGCCATCCGCAGCACATCGGCCGCCTTGACCGTGGGCCCATCGGCCTGGCCGTCGCCGTCACCGTCGAAGTGACTGCTCATCAGCGCGGCGCGCATCTGGGAGAACATGTCGCCCGGCGCCGAGGTGACCGCGTCCGCGCCGAGTCCCGTCGGGATGCCCGCCCGGCGCAGCCGGCCCGCCATCGGTGCGCCGAAGCGCATCGAGGCCTCGATCGCCGGCGTGATCGCCACCGCGCCGCCGGACTCGGCGATCAGCCGCAGCTCGGAGTCGGGCAGGGAATTGCCGTGCACATAGAGGGTGCCGGAGGTGAGCAGCCCCTGCTCCTGGAGTGCGGCGATCGGGCGCATCGCCACCGGGCCGGCGGTCACATGGACGGCGATCGGCAGGCCCAGTTCGCGGGCGAGCAGCCAGTCCTCCCGGACGGTCTCCGGCGGGGCGAAGGAGGGGCCGACGGGGGCCAGGGCCATCGTGAGCAGCGCCTCGCCGGAGGGGAAGTACTGGCTGCGGACCTGCCGCACCCAGTCGGCCCGCCGGGCGGTGTCGTCGAAGACGGGGTAGCCGTAGCCGAACACGGCGCGGATACCGGCCTCCTCCAGCGCCTCGACGGCGGCCGCGCTGTGCTCCGGCGTGTACTGGACGTGCGAGAAGTCCTGCACGGTGGTGACGCCGGTGTCCAGGCACTCCAGCGCGCCGAGGAGATTGCCGGTGTACACATCCGCGGGCGTGAAGCGGCCGGAGAGGTCGCCGAGGATCCGGCCGAGATAGCTGTCGAGGCTCTCGTCGACCGCGGCGGACCGCAGTACGGCCTGCCAGACGTGCCGGTGGGTGTCGACGAAGCCCGGCAGCACGATCAGGTCGCGGGCGTCGATCACCTCCAGGCCGGTATCGGCCTCGTCGACGGGCAGCCCACGGCCCACGGCGGCGATCCGGCCCTCCTCGACGAGGACATCGGTGTGCGGGTGGACGACGGGGTGGGGGGCGGTGTCGATGACCAGGCCGCCGCGCAGAAGCAGGCGCGGTGAGTGGTGGCGCTCGATTCCCATGGCAAGTCACCCTCTACACGTTCGGAAGAAAGCTTTATAGAAAGCTATCATGATGCTGATCTATCCTGCCGACGTGACCGCACCACCCGGACCGCGCCCTGACCCCGTCGACGCGCTGATGGACGCCTGGCACGCCGAGCTGCCGGACGTGCTCCGCCCGACGACGGAGCTCTCGAAGCGCATAGCCCAGCTCGCCCGCGCCCTGGATCAGGCCACCCGCGGGGTGCTGCCCGAACTCGGCCTGACCGTCGCCGAGTTCGACATCCTGGTCGCCCTGCGCCGGGCGGGCGAGCCGTACCGTATGAAGCCGAACGAACTGGCCCGCGCCCTGCTGCTGTCCTCCGGCGGCATCAGCAATGTCGTCAACCACCTCGCGGAGCGCGGCCTCGTCCGCCGCGAGCCCTCTCCGGACGACGGCCGGAGCACCATGATCACGCTGACGCCGGACGGGGTGCGGACGGCCGAGCACGCCGTACGCGCCAACGCCGACGCGCATGAGGCCGTCTTCGCCGAGGCGTCCCTCACGGCCGTGGACGCGGCCACCAGGGCCCTGCGTGACGTGGACATACGCCACAGCCCCGCCCCGCGCCCGATACGCACCGGACGGAATCCCAGCCGCTCCTGAGGCGGCGGCCGCGGCGCGGCGACGGGCCCCGGACCGAGGCCGGCCCGGGGCTCCGTGACACGCGTGGGGAGGGGCCGGGAAGGCGCTTCACGCCTGGTCGGCCGCCGCCCGGATCGCGGCGACATCGATCTTCTTCATGCCGAGCATGGCCTTCATGGCACGGACCGCGCGGTCCTGGTCCGGGTCGTTGAGCAGCTCCATCATGTCGCCCGTCGCCACCTGCCAGGACAGCCCGTATTTGTCCTTCAGCCAGCCGCAGGGCCCCTCTTCGCCGCCCTCGGAGAGCTTGGCCCAGTAGTAGTCGATCTCCTCCTGGTCGGCGCAGTTGATCATCAGGGAGATCGCCTCGGTGAAGGTGAACTCCGGCCCGCCGTTGATCGCGGTGTACGCCTGGCCGTCCAGCTCGAATTCCACCGTCAGGACGGTGCCCGCCGGCCGCGGGCCCGCCTCGTTGAAATAGGTGATGTCGTTGATCTTCGAGTTCGGGAACACCGAGCAGTAGAACTCGGCGGCTTCCTTGCCTTGGGTGTCGAACCAGAGGTTGGGGGTGATCTTGGGCATGGTCTGCTCCCTGGGACGGTTCGCGGCCGGTGGCTGCGTCTGTGCCTCTATAGACCGTCGCACCGCTCGGAACTCATCGCTATCCAGGAGGCCCGTTGCCGGGCCGACGGGGGAACGGAGCGGCCCGGCCGGCCGCGCGGCCCGGCGCCCCGCCCGGCCCGACGTCCCCGCGCGCCCCGGCGCCCCCGCCCGGCCGCCTCACTTCCAGGTGAAGGCCACATCCTTCGTCTCGATGTGCATGCCCGCCGGCACCCGCCAGCCATCCACACACACCCGCCAGATGCCGGTCTTCTTCTTCCCCGGCGCCAGCGGCAGCGGCAGCTTGTGGGTGGAGGGGAGGGTGGCCCAGTCGATGCCGAGGGCGCCGATGATGTGTGTCCCGAAGGTGACCGTGCCGGCGGTGACGGGCCGGTCGCCGGTGTTGAGGAACTCCAGGGTGACCCGCTCGCACCAGCGGACGTCGGTGCCGGACCGGCCGGGCACACCGATCAGCAGGCCGTCGGGGGTGTCCGGGCCGGCCGGGAGGGTGGGGGAGGGCGGTTCGGGGGCGGGGGTGCCGTGCGGCGGGGTGGGATCGCCGGGGTGCGAAGGGGAGTTGGGGGATCCCGGTGACGTCGGGGGCGTGGTGGCGCCGCCGTCGCCGGGGTGCGCTCCTGTGGTGGGTGCGGAGGAGCCGTGCCGTGCACCGGACGCACCGGGGCTGCCGGGGGCCCGTGAGCCGTCTGCCGTGCCCTTGCCGGGGCCGTCGGACGCCCCCGTGCCGGGCCGGCCGGACTCCGTACCGCCGCCGCTGCCGTCTCTGCCGCCGTTCCGCGCCTGGCCCCGGTCGCCCTCCAGAGGTGTCAGCTCGACGCCGTCGCGGGGCGGTACGGCCTGGGTCGGCACCCGGCCGTCGCCGGGACCTGCCGCGCCCACCGCGGCACGGCCCGCCCCGGCCGCGCTCCCACAGCCGGCCAGCAGGACACCCAGACACAACACGGCCGCGGAAGCGGAGGCCACAGTCGTCGTCCGTCGCATCGGGGCAGTGTTGCTGACGGAGTGTCAGATGTACAGGGGTCGGGCGACGCCGGGCTTGTGAAGGGCGGGTCGGCAGCCGTCATCAGCGGGTCGACAGCCACCACCATCCGGGGGCCCGCTCGCCGTCGGTGTCGTCGGTGTCGTCTGCCGGCTGACTGCACGGACGACCAACGGGCGGCCACGGCCGGATCAAGTCCCTGACCAACGAGGTACGTTCAACGCTCCGCGCGGACAGCACGGAGGGGCCCACGAGCTGCGTACGGTCCGCGTATGGGCCCGTGTACGGCTCTCGTGCGCCTCTGTCGCTGCTTTCGGGGTTGCGGCATTCGGGGTTGCTGCTTGCGGAGTTGCCGCTTTCGGGGCTGCGGCTGTCGGGCAGCCGGGGCGCGGATCTCCCGCGCGATGCCCCGCCGTCCTCCTGGCTCCTCTTGTGACTGTCCGCCGAGCGGCACGAGCGCTGTACAAGCCCCCCGGCGGACCGTTCCTCAGTCGGAGATGAGGCCCTCGCGCAGCTGCGCCAGGGTGCGGGTGAGCAGCCGGGAGACATGCATCTGGGAGATGCCGACCTCCTCGCCGATCTGGGACTGCGTCATGTTGGCGAAGAAGCGCAGCATGATGATCTGGCGCTCACGGGCCGGGAGTTTGGCCAGCAGCGGCTTGAGGGACTCGCGGTACTCCACGCCCTCCAGGGCGCTGTCCTCATAGCCGAGGCGGTCCGCGAGGGAGCCCTCGCCGCCGTCGTCCTCGGGGGAGGGGGAGTCGAGCGAGGAGGCGGTGTAGGCGTTGCCGACGGCGAGACCGTCGACCACGTCCTCCTCCGACACCCCCAGGCACAGGGCCAGTTCGGGGACGGTCGGGGAGCGGTCCAGCTTCTGGGAGAGCTCGTCACTGGCCTTGGTGAGGGCGAGCCGGAGCTCCTGGAGGCGGCGCGGGACCCGCACCGACCACGAGGTGTCGCGGAAGAACCGCTTGATCTCGCCGACCACGGTGGGCATCGCGAACGTCGGGAATTCCACGCCGCGTTCGCAATCGAAACGGTCGATCGCCTTGATCAGACCGATCGTGCCGACCTGGACGATGTCCTCCATCGGCTCGTTGCGGCTGCGGAAGCGGGCCGCCGCATAGCGGACCAGCGGGAGGTTCAGCTCGATGAGCGTGTCGCGTACGTACGTACGCTCCGCGCAGTCCTTGTCGAGCGAGGCCAGCCGCAGGAACAGGGAGCGGGAGAGCGTGCGGGTGTTGATGGCGTCGTCGTCGTGCACGTGCGGTGCGGGCGCGGGAATCGCGGGAAGCACCTTCGAGCTGCCCAGTTCTACGGACATGCCACCCCCTTGAGGTCGCGGTCGGGTCGCTGCGGCGTCCTCGGACCGGGGTGGACCGAGGAGTGATACCTCCACCTGAATACCGGAGGCAGCACCGCGGCAAACGCGGTTCCAGCAGAATGTCACATGTCGGCAACACGCTGTAGCGCCATGTCGACATATCTGTGCAGGATCGGGTCGCCCGTCCCGGCTATGCGTCGATCCTGTTTGCGGATCGCAGCCGGGCGAAGCTCCGCGACAGTAGCCGCGAGACATGCATCTGCGACACCCCTAGTTCCGCACTGATCTGTGACTGCGTCAGATTGCTGTAGTAACGCAGCAGAAGGATCCGCTGCTCGCGCTCCGGCAGCTGGACCAGCAGGTGCCGTACGAGGTCCCGGTGCTCGACGCCGGCCAGCTCCGGGTCCTCGTATCCGAGGCGGTCGAGCAGGCCGGGCAGGCCGTCGCCCTCCTGCGCGGCCTCCAGTGAGGTGGCGTGATACGAGCGACCCGCCTCCAGGCAGGCCAGTACCTCGTCCTCGCCGATCTTCAGTCGCTCGGCGATCTCGGCGGTGGTGGGGGAGCGGCCGTGCAGCACCGTCAGATCCTCGGTCGCGCCGTTGACCTGGACCCACAGCTCGTGGAGGCGGCGTGGCACATGGACCGTGCGGACATTGTCTCGAAAGTAGCGTTTGATCTCGCCGACGACGGTAGGCATCGCGAAGGTGGGGAACTGGACGCCCCGGTCCGGATCGAACCGGTCGATCGCATTGATCAGGCCGATGGTGCCGACCTGGATGACGTCCTCCATCGGCTCATTGCGGCTGCGGAAACGCGCCGCGGCATAGCGGACCAGCGGCAGATTGGCCTCGATCAGTGCGGCGCGGACCCGGGTGTGCTCCGGGGTTCCGGGTTCGAGGTCCGTCAGCTCCGCGAACAGCACCTGCGTGAGCGCCCGCGTGTCCGCGCTTCGGCTCTCGCGGGATGGAGCCTTGGGCGCAGTACGGGCCGTCACGGTCACGCCACCCTTCACAGTGCATGTATCCGGCAAAAGCGGTCATAGCATCACAAGACATGTGCACTGTGTGCAAGCACCTCATAACGCCGTGTTGAACAGAGAGTTGAGTGGCTGCGGGGTGGCGTGGGACGGGTGGGTGGCGGTCGGGGCCGGGGTACGACAAAGCCCCCCGCCCACGGGGGGCGAGGGGCTCGGCGGAGCGGGCCGGGGGAGTGCCGCGGCTCAGAATTCGTAGTCGGCGATCACCCAGGTGGCGAATTCACGCCACTGGGCAGCGGCCGCCTGGTGGGCCGGGTGCTCGATATAGCGCTTGAGGGCGTCCTTGTCGGCCACCGCCGAGTTGATCGCGAAGTCGTAGGCGATCGGCCGGTCGGTGATGTTCCAGGCGCACTCCCAGAACGCCAGCTCCGGAATCTCGCCCTCCAGTGCCGCGAACGCGCGGACGCCGGCCTGCACCCGCTCCTCGTCGCGGGAGACACCTTCATTGAGCTTGAACAGGACCAGGTGGCGGATCACGGGAGCCTCCGTGCGGCGGACGGGGCGCAGCCGGTCCGGTCGTCGGGCGGGCTGGGCCGGGGCTGGGGTGCCGGCCGACCGTGGGCCGGCCCGGTCGCGGGCGGCCCCCAGGGTTCGCCGGCCGGGGCGGGCGGTCCCTACTTGATCAGCTGGGTCATGAACTCGCCGACGCCCTGAGCGGCGGACGAGATGCCCTCGAAGCCTATCTGCACCATTTCGGCGGCCCGCTGCGGGGAGGTGATGATCGTGTACAGCACGAAGACAATGATCATGTACAACGCGATCTTCTTCGCCTGCGCCATCAGTCCCGTCTCCCCTACGCAGGCCCCTACGGCAGTGCCTGCACTTCCCGGTTGCAGTCGGGCGAGTGTAACCACAGGTGTTCGATCTCGGGAGCCGAGGTCGCGGGCCGAGTGCGTCCTCTCCTGCCCGGCACTGATACGGACTTTATGGACCAAAGGCCCACCAAAGGGGGCCCTTCGCCTGCCTGTTGGGACGGCTCCGGGGAGGCACCCTGAGAGACGTGGGCCGGTGGATCTGGCAGGAATTCCCGGCCCCTGGACCGGAGCCTCGCTGCGGGGTTCACGCCACGACCGCCCCCCGGGCGATGGCGTGGACTCGAGGTGTGGTCCTCCTCGGAGGATGCGGCCGTCCGCGGACGCCGCTCCCCCTGGATAGGAGCCCTGTCGTCGAGCCGCCCCTGGTCACCACGGGGGAACCCAGGAAACGGCCGGCGGCGGGGCTCCCGTCGTGTACGGCGACAGGCGCCGGGCCGCGGCACATAATGGCGGGACGCTCGTCCCAAGGGGGAATCGAAGATGCCCATGAACTCCGCCTCACCCGCGCCCGATTCATCGCACCGAGCCACCCGGCCCGCCCGGAGCGGCGCCCGCTCGCCCCTGACCCGGCGGCGGCCGGCCGTCGTGCTGGCGCTGCTGGCCGGTCTGCTGGCCGCGGCCGTCGCACCGGCCGCCGCGGCCGGCCGCGGCGCGGGGGACACCGCCCGGCCGGCCGCCGCAGCGAGCGCACCGAGCCGGGGCGCCGACGCCTCCGTACGGCTCGCCGCCGCTCCCGCGCAGCCCGTGTCGTACCGCCACCACCGGGCACACCACGCGCCGCACTTCACGACGGTCTCCAAGTCCAAGGTGTCGAAGTGGAAGAAGAAGGCGAAGAAGAAGGGCAGCTTCTTCAAGAAGCTCGGCATCGTGCTGATCGTGCTGTTCGTCGTCTTCCTGGCACTGGTGATCCTGGCGATCTGGCTGCTCGTGCGCTTCGTCCGCTCGCGCAGCAGGCGTAACGCCCAGTAGAAGCCGGCCGGCCACCCCGGCCCAGCGGCGCGCCCGTCCCCGCGGGCGCGCCGCTTTTTTGCGGCGGTCCCGGGCGCGGAACCTGCCCCGTCGCCGTCGCGGCCCCCGGACATGACGAAGGCCCCGATCCTGGTGGGGATCGGGGCCTTCGCCCTCTGAGCGGTAGCGGTGGGATTTGAACCCACGGAGGAGTTGCCCCCTCACGCGCTTTCGAGGCGCGCTCCTTCGGCCGCTCGGACACGCTACCGAGAGAGAGCTTAGCCCAAGGGTGGCCGTGCGCCGAAATCGGATTCCTGGCGGCGGCCGCCGCGGGCTCCGGACGCCGGTCAGCGCTCGCGGAAGAAGTCGGTGAGCAGGGCCGCGCACTCGGCTTCGAGGACGCCGGTGATGACTTCGGGCCGGTGGTTGAGGCGCCGGTCACGGATGACGTCCCAGAGGGAGCCGGCCGCCCCGGCCTTGGCGTCGCGGGCGCCGTAGACGACCCGGTCGATCCGGGAGAGCACGATCGCCCCGGCGCACATCGTGCACGGTTCGAGGGTGACGACCAGCGTGCAGTCCGTCAGCCGCCACTCTCCGACCGTGTGGGCGGCCGCGCGCAGCGCGAGGATCTCGGCGTGGGCGGTCGGGTCGCCGGTGGCCTCGCGTTCGTTGTGGCCGGTGCCGAGGACCGTGCCGTCCGCGGACAGCACGACGGCGCCCACCGGGACATCACCGGTCCCGGGGGCGCGGGCGGCCTCGCCCAGCGCCTGCCGCATCGGCGCGGTCCAGGGATCGCGCAGCGGGTCCGGCGCGGGGGAGGGAAGAGAGGCGGATGGGGGGACGGTCATGTCCCCAGTGTCGGGGACGTGACCGGGGCGGGGCCCGCGGGCCCCCGGGGCAGGAGCCCGGCCGGGCCCGCTCAGCGCACGGCTTCGAGGACTTCCGTGCAGCCCAGCGAGTCCGCGATGGTGCTCAGCGCATCACCGTCGAGGGCCAGCAGTTCCTTCTCGCTGACCCCCAGGTCGGCCAGCAGGGCGGCATCGCCGAGCGGACCGTGCGGCGGCCCGTCCGAGCCGTTCACCGCCTCCAGGGGGTCGTCCTCCACGTTGTTGTCCGATTCGGGTTCGCCGTCCTCCGTGCCGTCCAGGTCGAGGCTGTCGAGGTCGTCGGTCGCGTCGTCCTCGTCGCGGCCGAGCAGCTCGTCGGTCAGCATGGCGCCATACGAGCTTCTGGCGGCGATGGCGGCGTTGGAGAGGAAGACCCGTGGGTCCTCCTCGCCATCCACCCGGACGACGCCGAACCAGGCGTCCTCCTGCTCGATAAAGGCCACCACCGTGTCGTCGTCGACTGCCGCCTCTCGGGCCAGATCGGCCAGATCGGTCAGCGTCTCCACATCGTCGAGCTCCGTATCGCTCGCTTCCCACCCGTCTTCGGTGCGCGCGAGCAGTGCGGCGAAGTACACCGTGACTCTCCCACTGGTCATAGGCGTGCCGGGCCGGGCGGGGCGGCGCTGCACGCCGTTGGTCCCGCCCCTTCGGAATCGTGGCAGAAACAACGCGCTCGCGCGGGGTCTTCGGCGCTGCGTCGTGCGGAGGTTGTGAGAGATGTCGCTCACGTGCCGCAGCGCGAGCCGGGGCGTGAAGGCGTTCCGCTACCGGCGCAAAGGGCTCCGCTACCAGCGGAATGTGCGCATCCGCACGGCCTGGCGCATCCGCTCGGCCCGCGCGCGGCGCGGCTGGACGCGGTCCCGCAAGGCCTTGGCCTCGTGCAGTTCCCGCAGAAATTGTGCACGGCGCCGTCGGCGCGCCGCTTCGTTCCCGGCGTCCGGGGACGGGCCCTGACTACCGGAGACGGCGTCGTTCGTGTCATCGGTCCGCTTACGGTCGGGCACACGCACACCACCTCGGGCGAGCTCCTCGCCCGAGGACGGAACGGCCAATCGGGCGTACGTGCCCCCTTTCCCTCCTTTCAGTGGTTTGATGCCGGCCACCTCGCGCGGCCGCGGGCTTCCGCCGAGGACTGCACGGCGGGCTCCGGGGCCTTCCGGCTCGGTTACTGTCGATGTCATGCGGATCCACGTCGTCGACCACCCGCTGGTGGCGCACAAACTCACCACTCTGCGCGACAAGCGCACCGACTCCCCCACGTTCCGGCGGCTCGCCGACGAGCTGGTCACCCTGCTCGCGTACGAGGCCACCCGCGATGTGCGCACCGAGCAGGTCGACATCCAGACCCCGGTGACGGCGACCACCGGAGTGCGGCTCTCGCACCCGCGCCCCCTGGTCGTGCCGATCCTGCGGGCCGGTCTGGGCATGCTGGACGGCATGGTCCGGCTGCTGCCCACCGCCGAGGTCGGCTTCATGGGCATGGTCCGCAACGAGGAGACCTACGAGGCGCACACCTACGCCACGCGGATGCCCGACGACCTCTCGGGCCGTCAGGTCTACGTCGTCGACCCGATGCTCGCCACCGGCGGCACGCTGGTCGCGGCGATCCGTGAGCTGATCAAGCGCGGTGCGGACGATGTCACCGCGATCTGCCTGCTGGCCGCGCCGGAAGGCGTCGAGGTCATGGAGAAGGAGCTGGCCGGGACGCCGGTGACGGTGGTCACCGCGGCGGTCGACGAGCGGCTGAACGAGGACCGCTACATCGTGCCGGGCCTCGGCGACGCGGGCGACCGGATGTACGGCACGGCCGGCTGACCGGACCCGCCCTTCCCACCTGATCATTGTTCGGGCCCTGCACCACGGGTTGGTGCAGGGCCCTTGCTCATGTGCTCATGCGGTCAGCACTTGGCGTCGGCGGCGGGGGCCGGGGACGGATGGGTCAGCAGGGAGAGGGACTTGGTCGCGGCCTGCTGGGTGGCCAGCGCCTTGAAGGTGTCGCCGATGATCAGGTCGAGCTCGGCGCCCTTGCGGTCGTCGGTCTTCTGCTGGGCGCCGGCGAGCTGGGTGGCGAGCACCTTCAGCGGTCCGTCGGCCGCCTTGGGGCCGAGCAGTATCCCGGCGCCCTTGATCTTCTTGTCGTAGGCCGCGGGGGCGTTGCCCACCTTGCCGATCTTGAAGCCGCGCTTCTGGAGTTCGTCGGCGGTGCGCTTGGCGAGCCCGGAGCGCGGGGTGGCGTTGAAGACATTGACCGTCAGGGTCTTGGGCGCGGGCAGCTTCCGGGCGGCGGTCTTCGCCTGGGCGGCCGCCGTTTTGGCGCCGTCCCGGCAGTGCTGTTTGTCCGGGGCGGCGTGGGCGGTACCGGTCCGGCCACCGAAGACGTCGATGAGCTGCAGGGTGCCCCAGCCGGCCAGGCCGAGGGCGCAGCCGACGGCGACGAGGGTGAGAACGATCCGGCGACGGTGGCGCGGACGGCGCATCCGCGGATACCTGTCGCCCGTGATGCGGTACTTCCTACCGCCCATGCCTGGGGGCGTCAGCATGCTCATGGGCGCAGCGTAGTGCGGGCGGAGGTCCGTGCCTACTAGATGATCAACGCGTCGTGCGAGACCCAACCCAAAAGGGTCAATTCGGACAGGGTGGGTTGGGTGGTGACGGGCGGTTGAAGGCGATTTCCGGCCTGTCGGTCGACGCCGGCCGGGGCTTCAGTCCAGTTCGAGCACGCGGGCGTGCAGCACCTGGCGCTGCTGAAGGGCCGCGCGCACCGCGCGGTGCAGCCCGTCCTCCAGATAGAGGTCGCCCTCCCACTTCACGACATGCGCGAAGAGGTCGCCGTAGAACGTCGAGTCCTCGGCGAGCAGCGTTTCGAGATCGAGCTGCTGCTTGGTCGTCACCAACTGGTCGAGGCGTACCGGGCGCGGGGCGACGTCCGCCCACTGGCGGGTGCTCTCCCGGCCGTGGTCCGGGTACGGCCGGCCGTTTCCGATGCGCTTGAAGATCACACGGAAAGCCTACCGGGCGAGCGGCACCGGGCGCAGCCATGCCGCAGCAGTGCAAAAGGATCATTGGCGGCAAAGTTGGATCTTTGGGGAGCGGAGGTCCGGCGGATATGGCCGGATGCGACCCGAACGGCCTACCGCCGCGGGCACCGGAGCGCGGGACGCGTCCGGGCGTCACCACTTCCGGGTGGCCGCCAGGCTCGACTGCCAGTACGTGACCCGGGCGGTGTGCGGGTCGACATGGACCGGGGCGCGGCCGTCCAGACCGACCTGGGTGGGGGTGGCCCGGGCCGACAGGGCGACGCCGAACTGGGAGAC
This sequence comes from Streptomyces sp. NPDC029466, assembly GCF_055574515.1. Classification (NCBI taxonomy): domain Bacteria; kingdom Bacillati; phylum Actinomycetota; class Actinomycetes; order Kitasatosporales; family Streptomycetaceae; genus Streptomyces; species Streptomyces sp. NPDC029466. The sequence goes on along the minus strand of NZ_JBVHZH010000021.1, from coordinate 24,294 downwards.
CTTCCTGGCCCGGTGGTGCGTGCCGTCCGGCCCGTGGGCGGCGGAGGTGGTGATCAGGGCGTACGCGGTCCGGTTGGGCGCCAGCGTGACCACGGCCGGCGGTTCGCTGGCCCCGATCGCCGGGAGCGGGGCCAGCCGGTCGTCGCCGAAGTGCAGCAGGGGGAAGGGCTGGGCGGCGAACGTGCAGGGCCGGTCGGAGAAGTTGGTGACCGTCAGCAGCATGCGGTGCGCCCGCCGCGGCATCGCGCCGGCCTGGAACTTGAGCATCTCGGGGGTGCAGGCGGCCCTGCCGTCCGGGCCGGTGGGCGGCTCGCCGTCGTCGTGCGCCGAGGGCGGGACGGGAGCCGGCGAGACGGCCGTGGCGGAGTCCCCGGCCTTGGCGCCGCCGCCGTCGTGGCAGCCGGCGGTCAGGGCCAGGGTGGCGGTGACGAGGAGAGCTGCGGCGGCGGCCCGGCGGATGGTGGCGATGGCGGTGATGGGCATAGGTGCTCCCCGGACGGTGGCGTGTACACGACCTTCGACGCGGGTGCTGGCGATCCACTAACGCATGGCTAACGCCTGCCGGGCTGCCCCGGCGGGTGGTCCGCCGCTCCCGGGACCTGGACGAAAGTCGGGGGTCGTTCCTGCCGAACGACAGCGGTGACGAGGGGGCCGCCGCTTCTAGCGTCCCGGTACGCGGTAAGCGAGGCGTACGGGGAGAGGAGAGCGGTGTGCTCGGCATACGGGAGCGCGGGGGAGCGGGAGCGGGCAAGTCGGGAGGGACGGCCCCGGGGAAGGGGGCGGAAAGAAGGGAGCGCACGGCGCGGCCACGGGCTGCCGGGCGGTGGCTGTGGGGGGCGGGCGCCGCGCTGCTGCTGCTCGCCGTGCACAGCAACTGGCATCTCGCGGCGGCCGCCTGGCTGTTTCCGGTCTTTCTGCTGCGCTACGCCCGGCTGCGGCCGGCCCGGCACGGGCTGCTGCGGGTCGGATACGCGCTGGGCCTGGCCCAGTTGGCGTGGCTGATCTCGACCGGGATGGTGTTCGTGCCGTCCGTACTGGCGGTGTTCGCGGTGCTCGCCGTGGTGCAGACACTGCCGTTCGTCGCCGACCGGCTGGTCGCGGCGCGCTCCGGTTCGGTGGCTTCGACGCTGGTCTTTCCGGCGGTGCTGGTCGGCGGGGAGTTTCTCTTCACGCGGCTGGCCGGCTTCGGCGACTACGGGGTGCTCGGCTTCACCCAGCACGGCTTTCTGCCGCTGGTCCAACTCGCCTCCGTCACCGGGGTGTACGGCGTCAGCTTCGTGGTGGCGTGGACGGCTTCGGTCGCGCACTGGGCATGGCGGCGCGGTTTCCGGTGGCGGGAGATCCGGCGCGGCGTCGTGGTGTGGGCCGGGGTGTTCGCCCTGGTGCTGGGGGCCGGTGGGGTACGGCTGGTGGCCTTCGCGCCGACGACGAAGACCGTACGGGTCGCGGGCATCAGCGCCGGCCGCGCCGCGGAACGGGCCACCGAGCGGGCGCTGCGCACGGCCGGGGAGGAGCTGTGGCGGCCGCGGAATCTGGTGCGGGCCGATCCGCGGCGGGTGCGCGCCGCGCTGGCGCCGGTGACCGACGATCTGGTGGCGGCCACCGACCGGGAGGCGCGGGCCGGTGCGCGGATCGTGGTGTGGCCGGAGACCCAGGCCCGGGTGCTGTCGGACGACCGGCAGCGGCTGCTCGGCCGGGTCGCCGGGATCGCCCGCAAGCGCCAGGTCTACGTCAACACCGCCTTCGCCCTGCACACCCCGCGGCCGCCCTATGTGCGCAATGTCGCCGCCCTGGTGACACCGGAGGGGAAGGTCGCCTGGACCTACGACAAGACGCACCCCACCCCGATGGAGCCGATGACGCCCGGCACGGGGGCGGTACCCGTCACCGGCTCGCCGTACGGGCGGCTGGCGACGGTGATCTGCTACGACGCCGACTTCCCCGGGCTGATGCGGCGGGCGGCGGACCAGGGCACCGCCCTGATGATGGTGCCCGCCAACGACTGGGCGGGCTTCGAGTCGCTGCATGCCCAGCGGGCCGTCTTCCGGTCCGTCGAGTACGGCTATGCCATGGTCCGGCAGTCCGTGCACGGTGTCGCCACCGCGGTGGACCACCAGGGCCGCGTCCGTGGCCTCGCGGACTACTTCACCGCGGACCGGCAGACGCTGGTCGCCGAGGTGCCGGTGCAGCCGCGGACGGACACCCTCTACAGCCGGACCGGTGATCTGTTCGCGCTGCTGTGCACCGGCGGGACGCTGCTCGTGGTGGCGCTCGGGGTGCGGGGGCGGCGGTCCGCTGCCGGTGTCCCGGCGGCCGGGAGCAGTCACCCGTAATGTCCTCAACTCGCCGTTGCCGTAGGGGTGTTGCTCCGTTGGCCGCTCTGTGGGGCGGGGGCGTCCGTCGGGGAAGCGGAGGCCGGCGGGGCGGTCCCGGAGGGGCTGGCGGACGGCCGGGTGGGGGTGGGCGTGGGGCGGTCCCGCGGCGGCCGGGCCGGTTCGGTCGTGGGCGGCGCACCGGAGGGAGCGGTGGTGCGGGGGCCGCCCGGTGACGGGTCGCTGGGCGACGGCTTGGAGGTCGGTGTCCTGGGGGCAGGGTCCGGTGACGGGCTGACGGAGTGCGGCGGGCGCGCGGGCAGCGGCCGGTCCGGCGGGCCGTCGGCGGCGGTCGCCAGATAGCCGAGCACGGCGGCGACGGCCGCGGCGGCCGCCGCCAGCGGCAGCCCGAAACGGCGCAGCCACAGCCGCCGCACGGCGGACAGCGGGCCACGGCGCGGTGCGGGGCGCGGGGGCGCGGCGGGCCGCAGATCCCGGATGCCGATGCTCTCCGCGCGGGCCGCGAGGGCCCGCCGCAGGCGGTCTTCCACGGGGCGGCCGGACGCCACCTCGTCGGGGCCGGGCCCGAAGCCGCCCGGGCCGGCACCGCCGTCTCCCGGGTGGTCTCCGGTGCGGCCGAAACCCGTGCCTGGGCCGTTCATGACCGCGCCTCCAAGATCTTCTCCAGCGAGTCCAGTGCCCGGCTGGCGATCGATTTCACCGAACCGCGGCTGATACCGAGTGTCGTCGCGATCTGCGCCTCCGTCAGATCGCCCCAGTAGCGCAGTACGAGCACCTCACGGCGGCGGGCGGTCAGCCCGCTCAGCGCGGCGAGCACCTCCCGGTGCTCCTCGTCCAGCACGATCCGCTCCTCGGCCGACGGGGCGGCCGCCTCGTACGGAGGGATGTAGTCGCGCGCGGTACGGCGGCGGCGCAGCACTGAGCGGGCGGCGTTGACCACCGCGGTGCGCAGATAGGCGAGCGCGTTGTCGACCTCGTCGAGCCGTTCGCCGTGTCGCTTGTAGAGCGCGGCGAACGCGTCCTGGACGACGTCCTCCGCGGTGGCCCGGTCGTCGACGAGCAGCACGGCCAGCCGGACCATGGTCAGCCGGTGTGCGTGGTAGAGCTCGCTGATCGTGGGCGCGGGATCGGGCGGCGCGGCGCCTCCGCCGTCCGGCAACCGGGGCCGGGAGCCGGCGGGCCGGCCGTACGCGGACGGCACGGGCGAGTGGCCGGGGCGCGGTGCCTCGCGGTGGGCGGCGCTCGCGCGGGCGGTGCGCAGCAGCCACCGCCACCAGGCAGGCCGGGGCCCCGGCAGGGCGAACCGTGCCGGGGCGTGGTGCGGGGCGGCGGAGAGCTCCATCGCTTTCTCCGGGGGCGGTGCGCGCCGGCTCAGGCGCGCCGGCGGCGGACCGCGTAGACGGTGCCGCCGCCCGCGGCGATCAGCGCCGCGGCGCCGCCGCCGTACGCCACGGTGGCCGTGGAGGCCCCGGTGTGGGCGAGTTCCTTCCCGCCGCCCTTTCCGTGGCCGGGGGTGGTGGGCTTGCCAGGGGAGGTGGGCTTGCCGGGGGAGGTCGGGGTGGCGGAGGGCCGCGGGGGTTCGGTCGAGTCCGGTCCCGGGTGGGTGGCGGAAGGCCGCGGGGGTTCGGTCGAGTCCGGTCCCGGGTGGGTGGCGGAAGGCCGCGGGGGTTCGGTCGGCTGCTGTCCCGGGTGGGTGGCGGAGGGCCGCGGGGTGCCGGGAGCGGTGGGCGGGGCGGTGGGTGCCGGCCGGGTGCTGCCGTCGCCCGGCGCCGGGGTGGGCGTCGCGGACATGTGGCCGGTGGCCGGGCGCTGCGGCTGGGACGCCTGGCTGCCCGCGGCGTAGGCGGTGCCGGCCGACAGCGCGGCCAGGGTGAGCGCCGCGATCGCTCCGGCGCCGGCCGCACCGCGCAGACGGGGGCGGGCGGCGGACGGCCGGGCGGCGGAGGGGGTGCGGACGGTACGGGTGGACTTCACGGTCGGCTGCTCCACGTTCTTCGGCGGGGCGGCGCCGGATGGCGCCCTCACCCCTGACGACGTGCGGCGGGGGCGGGGGTTGCCGGGCGGCGCGAAAAATCTTCCGCCGGGCCCGCGCCCCGTCCGCCGACGGGCCTCAGCCCACGCTCTGGAGCAGCTTCTCCACGGCCTTGACCCGGTCGCCCAGCTCGGCCAACTGCGCGGTCATCGCCTCCTGCTGGGCGGTGACCCGTTCCGCGAGCCCGCGGTACTCGGCGAGCGCCGCGGCATCCGCGCGATGCCGCTGGAGCTTGAAGTACGACGCCACGATCGTGGTGACCGAGGCAAAGATGATCACCAGGACGGCTATCGGGATGATGATGCTGCCGTTCATCGTGTCTCCTTCGTGGATACGCCTGGCGTTACCTGGGTGAGGAATCGAAGCTTCCGCGTGAGCGGGGCGGGGAAATCCGGTTCGCCGTCAGGGCGGATCGGCGTCCATTCGCAATGGTGGCGAGGTGGCCCGCAGGGGCCAGGAGCTCTCAACTGTCAGTCCCCCCAGGTAGGTTGCTGTTCATGGTGACGGGAGCGAAGACGACGGGTGACGGGCACGCCCGGTTCGCCTACCGGCTTCGCGTGTCGTCCACGGCCCGCGCCGCCCTCGAAGCGGAGTGGGACCGGTGCCGGTGGGTGTGGAACGCGTGTGTTGCCAAGTCCAAGCAGGTCGGTGCTTGGAACAAGACCCGTCCTGACGGGGCGGAGAAGCGTACGTGCGGACCGGTGCAGCTCGCCGCGATGCTGACCGAAGCCCGTGCCCGGATCCCGTGGCTGCGGGAGGGCGCGTGCGTTCCGCAGCTGGGGGCACCTCCCAGCGGTAGCTGGGGGACAGTTGATCCGGGACTTCGGCAGGTCCCGGGCGAAGGCGCTCAAGGACATCAGGGCCCGGTTGCCGATGCGGCAGCGGGCGGGGATGCCGAAGTACAAGAAGAAGCGCGAAGCGCTCCTCACCCTCGAATACACCCAGCGGGGCTTCCGTCTCAAGGATGGCCGTCTGCACCTGGCGGGTGGCACCGTGGTGCGGGTGGTGTGGTCGCGGGACCTGCCCGAGCCGCCGTCCTCGGTGCGTGTGTACCGCGACAGTACCGGCGCCTGGTACGCCTCCTTCGTCGTCCCCACCGTGCCCGAGGTCCTGCCCGCCACTGGACGGGTGATCGGGATCGACTGGGGCGTTACGGAGACCGCAACCACCACCAGCGGCGACCACGACCTTCCCCATCCGCAGTACGGGAAGAGCGCCGCCCAGCGCCTTGCGAAGTACCAGCGGATGATGGCCCGCCGTAAACCCGCGAAGGGACAGGCCGCGTCGAAGGGCTACCGCGAAGCGAAGCGGCAGACCGCGAAACTCCACAAGAAGGTGGCCCGGCAGCGTCAGGACACCGCCCGCAAGTGGGCCAAGCGCGTGGTCCGTGACCATGATGTGTTGGCGGTGGAGGACTTCAGGCCGAAGTTCCTTGCCAAGTCCTCGATGGCCCGCAAGGCCGCCGATGCCGCGATCGGTGCCACCAAGGCGGCGTTGGCCGAGATGGCCCGCAAGCACGGGCGGGCCGTGCATCTGGTGCACCCCGCGCACACCACGATGGACTGTGCGCAGTGCGGAGCGAGAACCAAGCACGCACTTCCTCTTTCCGAGAGAACCTATGCCTGCACCGCGTGCGGAGCGGTATCCCCCAGGGATAAGAACTCCGCCCGCGTCATGCTGGTCCGGGCTGGTCTTCAACCCGGCTGGTGCTGATCGTGTAAGACCTGTCGGCCCGCAGGACCGCAGGCGACGTGAGCCAGGAATCCCCCTTCGTCTACGAGGGGGAGGAGTCAAGTACGCGTCCCCCTAGGGTCGTTCGGTCCCTTCGCGGCCGACGGCGCCACCGCGCCGCCCGCGTCCCCGGTCTCTTCGGGCGGCGCCCCGGACCGGTCCTCCTGGAGGGCGGCGAGGACGGTGGCCACGTTCAGCTTCAGCTCGAACGGCGCCAGTTCGAAGTACTTCAGCGCCTTGCCGTCCTCGGACAGCTCCAGCCGGCCGACCACCAGACCGGCCTTCTCCAGCCGGTCCAGGTGCATATAGAGCAGCGGCCGGGACATCTCCAGCCGGCGGGCCAGCTCGCTGACGTACAGCCGCCCTTCGGCCAGTTCGCCGATCACCCGCAGCCGTTGCGCATGGCCCACGGCGGACAGCAGGGCCAGCAGCTGCTCGCTGTTCATGGCCCACCTTCTTGCTGTTCCGGACGTCTGTCAGCGGAGGTTTTCGCATGCCACGACGGACTGTCAAACAGTCCGGCGCCCTCCGGCCACCACGATTTTACGGACGCTCTGATCCGACACCTGTAATTCTCGACTTACATGCGTACCAGTGGGGGGCGCGATGCGATGCCGAAGGGGCGGGGCAAGTGAACGTGGCGGTACGAACACGGCCGTTGGAGCCGCAGTCGAGGGAAAAACGGCCGGTCACGGTGCGGTTGGCGGTCTGGAGCGCACGGCATCCCGGGCGCGCGCTGGCCGGCTGGCTGGCGTTCGTGGTGCTGTGCCTGGGGGTGGGCCTGGCGATGGGCACCCACAAGGCCACCGGCGAGGACTACCGTGTCGACGAGGCGGGCCGCGCCGAGACCCTGGCCGCCGAGGCCCGGCTGGACCGGGAGCCGGTCGAACAGGTGCTGATCTCGGCTCGGTCCGGCCCGCTGACGCAGGCCGCCGCCGAACCGGCCGTCCGGGACGTGACCGCCCGGATGCGGAAGCTGCCGGAGGTGGCGCGGGTCGAGCACCCGGTCCGTTCGGCCGACGGGGGTTCGCTGCGGGTCGCGGTGATCATGAAGGGCGCGGAGGCGGACGCCGACGACCATGTGGCGCCGCTCGCCGCCCAGACCGCGGCGGTCCAGCGCAGCCACCCGGAGCTGCGGGTGGCGGAGACCGGCAGCCCGTCGGTCAGCGTCGGCGTCGACACCCAGCGCGGCGATGACCTGGCGCTCACCGAGGCGATCGCGCTGCCCCTCACGCTGCTGACGCTGCTGGCCGTCTTCGGGTCCGCGCTGATGGTGGCGGTGCCGCTGCTGCTCGCGCTGACCTCGATCGCGGCCGCCGTGGGCCTGTCGATGGTGGTCTCGCACCTCCAGCCGGACGCCGGGGTGGGCGCCAACATCATCCTGCTGATCGGTATGGCCGTCGGCGTCGACTACACGCTCTTCTACCTCAAGCGCGAACGGGAGGAACGGGCCCGCGCGGGCGGCCGGCTCGGCGCCGAGGCGCTGGTGGAACTGGCCGCCGCCACTGCCGGCCGGGCGATCGTGGTCTCCGGCCTCGCGGTGATCGTCTCCACCGCCACCCTGTACCTGGCCACCGACGTGGTCTTCTCCTCGCTCGCGACCAGCACCGTCATCGTCGTACTGGCCGCGGTCCTCAGCTCGCTGACGGCGCTGCCCGCACTGCTGGTCAAGATCGCCCAACGCGCCGAACGCCGCGCGGACCGCCGTGTGCAGCGGACCGGCCGCCGCCCGGCACCGCATGGGCGTGCGGAGGGCACCGGCCGTCTCTGGCGCGCCCTGCTGCGTCCGGCGACCGAGCACCCGGCCCGCACCCTGTGCGTGTCCGTCCTGGTGATGCTGGCGCTCGCGGCACCCGCGCTGGGCATGCAGCTGCGCGTCCTCAACAAGGACAGCCACTCCCGCGAGATCCCGGCCCTCCAGACCTACGACCGGCTCACCACGGCCTTCCCCGAGCTGCGCGTCCAGCACCAGATCGTGGTCCGGGCCCCCGCCGCAGAATCCTCCGAAGTGGCGGCGGCGCTACGGCAGTTGAGCGCGCGGGCGCAGTCCGATCCGCTCTACGCCAAGGGTGTCACCCCGCTCGTGAAGACCTCGCGGGACCACCGCACCACCACCATGGAGCTGTCGACGCCGCACAAGGTCAGCTCCCCCGAGGCGATCGCCTCCCTCGACCGCCTCCGCCGGGACTATCTGCCGGACACCGTGGGCGCGGTGCCCGGGGCGGAGTTCGCGGTCAGCGGCGATGTCGCCCATGACACCGACTACCTCGCCCACCAGGACGCGAAGCTGCCCCTGGTCGTCGGCGCCCTGCTGCTGCTGACCTTCCTCATGACCGCGCTGGTCTTCCGCTCGGTCGTCATCGGCCTGCTCGGGGTCGCGCTCAATCTGCTCTCCGCGGCCGCGGCGTTCGGGCTGGTCGTGGTCTTCTTCCAGCACGGCCTGGCCAGCACGCTGTTCGGGTTCGACACCGCGGCGACCAGCGCCATCGGCTCCCGCGTACCGCTGTTCCTCTTCGTGATCCTCTTCGGCCTGTCGATGGACTACCAGATCTTCGTCGTCAGCCGGATACGGGAGGCGGCGCTGCGCGGGGTGCCGACCCGGGAGGCGGTGCTGCACGGCGTCGGGGCCTCCGCCAAGGTCGTCACCAGCGCGGCGGCGGTCATGGTGACCGTTTTCGCGGCCTTCATGTTCCTGCACCTCGCGGAGATGAAGCAGATCGGGTTCAGCCTCGCGGTGGCCGTCCTGCTGGACGCCTTCGTCATCCGGGTCGTGATCCTGCCGTCGGCGCTGACCCTCCTGGGGCGGGCCAGTTGGTGGCCGTCCCGGACGATCCGGCGGGCGCAGGAGGCCGTGCCGGTGCGGGTGGTGCCGTAGCCGGGCGGGGCCGTGGCCGGGCGGGGCCGTGGCCGGGCGGGGCCGTGGCCGGGCGGGGCCGTGGCCGGGCGGTAGCCGCGTCAGCCGGTGAGCGGCACCGCTGGGCGGTCCGCCGGGCCCTCGTGGTCGCAGAGCTCCCCGGTGCCGTGGACGCCCCAGGCCGGGAACGGGTCGTCGGCGCTCGTGGGCGCGGGCTCGTCGGGGTCGAGGAGGCAGGCGGCCAGCGCGGTGTGCAGTGGCGCGGCCCGCAGACCGGTGCCGATGAACACCAGCTCCTGACCGCCCGGGCCCGGCTCCGCACCGGGTGCCGGGCCCGGCTCCGTCTGCCCGTCGTGCACGCCCGACGGCTCGAAGCGGGCGACCGAACCGGCCTGGGACCACAGCCCGGTGACGCCGGGACGGGTGGCGAGCCGGAAGAAGCCCTTGGAGCGCAGGACGCTGCCGAAGGCGCCGCTGTCGAGCTGTTCGGTGACGAAGTGCCAGAGGCGGGCCGGGTGGAAGGGCCGCTCGGCGCGGAACACGGTGCCGGAGATGCCGTACTCCTCGGTCTCCGGGACATGGTCGCCGTTGAGTTCCCGTACCCAGCCCGGCGCCTGCTGGGCGCGCTCCAGGTCGAAGCGGCCGGTGCCCAGCACCTCGGCGGGCGCCACCACGCCGTGCCGGGCCGGGACGATACGGGCGGCCGGGTTGAGCCGGGCCAGCGTCGCCCGCAGGCGTTCCGCGGTCCCGGCGTCGACCAGGTCGGTCTTGTTGAGCACGAGCACATCGGCGAACTCGATCTGGTCCATGAGCAGATCGCTGACCGTGCGTTCGTCGTCCTCGTACTGGTCGAGGCCGCGTTCGGCGAGGCCGTCGCCGCCGGTGAGTTCGGGGAGGAAATGGGCCGCGTCGACGACGGTGACCATGGTGTCCAGGCGCGCGAGCTCGCCGAGCGTGGCGCCGTCGTCGCGCGGAACGGCGAAGGTCGCGGCGACCGGCATCGGTTCGGAGATGCCGCTGGACTCGATCAGCAGATAGTCGAAGCGCCCCTCGCGGGCCAGCCGATCGACCTCTTCCAGCAGATCGTCGCGCAGGGTGCAGCAGATGCACCCGTTGGTCATCTCGACGAGCCGCTCCTCGGTGCGGGACAGCGCTGCCTCGCCGCCGCGCACCAGGGCGGCGTCGATGTTGATCTCGCTCATGTCATTGACGATGACGGCGACGCGCAGGCCCTCCCGGTTGCCCAGGACATGGTTGAGCAGGGTCGTCTTGCCGGCGCCGAGGAAACCGGAGAGGACGGTGACGGGCAGCCGGGGGTGCGCCATGGCCGGTCAGCCCTTCGGGTCGATCAGACCGAGCCGGTAGGCCTTCACCAGCCGGCGCGGCACCTGGTACACGGAGCCGTCGACGGTGACCGGCACCAGCTGGGGCGTACTGGCCTTCCACTGGGCCCGGCGGTGGCGGGTGTTGCTGCGGGAGAGCTTGCGCTTGGGTACGGCCATGGGGCGGGCCTCCTACGGGACGGGCGGGTGCCGGCACGGTGCGCCGGCGGACGTCGTCGCAGGGTATATGGAAATGGATTCCATTTTCAATTGTGCGCATAGCTCTCCCCGGCGCCGTCAGATCGTCGCGGTGTCGATCACGAAGCGGTAGCGCACATCGCTCGCCATGACCCGCTCGTACGCCTCGTTGATCCGGTCCGCGGCGATCACCTCGATGTCCGCGGCCAGCCCGTGCTCCCCGCAGAAGTCGAGCATCTCCTGGGTCTCCGGGATGCCGCCGATCATCGAGCCGGCGATCGACTTGCGCTGCGGTATCAGCGCGAACGGCGCGACCGGCAGCGGATTCTCCGGTGCGCCGACCTGCACCAGCGTGCCGTCGGTGCGCAGCAGCCCGAGGTAGGCGTTCAGATCCAGGTTGGCCGAGACGGTGTTGACGATCAGGTCGAAGGTGCCCGCCAGCTCCTCGAAGGTCGCCGGGTCGGACGTCGCGTAGTAGTGGTCAGCGCCCAGCCGCAGACCGTCGTCCTTCTTGCGCAGCGACTGGCTCAGCACGGTGACCTCCGCGCCCATCGCATGCGCGAGCTTCACGCCCATGTGGCCGAGGCCGCCCAGGCCGACGATCGCGACCTTCTTGCCGGGGCCGGCCTGCCAGTGGGCGAGCGGCGAGTAGAGGGTGATGCCGGCGCACAGCAGCGGGGCCGCGGCGTCCAGCGGGATGCTCTCGGGGATGCGCAGGGCGTAGTTCTCGTCGACGACGAGATGGGTGGAGTAGCCGCCGTAGGTGGTCTCGCCGTCCCGGCCCGTGGCGTTGTACGTGCCGACGTTGCCGAGCTCGCCGGTGCAGTACTGCTGCAGCCCGGCACGGCAGTTCGCGCACTCCCGGCAGGAGTCGACGAAGCAGCCGACGCCGACCCGGTCGCCCGCCCGGTAGCGGGTGACCTCGGCGCCGACCTCGGCGACCACACCGGCGATCTCATGGCCGGGGACGATCGGGAAGGCCCCGCCGTCGCCCCACTCGGCGCGCACGGTGTGGATGTCGGAGTGGCAGATACCGGCGTACTTGATGTCGATCAGGATGTCGTGGGCACCCAGCTCGCGGCGCGGGATCGTGGTCCGCTCCAGCGGTGCTTTCGGGGCGGGTGCGGCGTACGCGAAGACAGAGGTGTGGGTCATGCCACCGAGACTGCGTCGTTCCGCACGCCGGGACCAGTGCCCCCTTCAACATATGCATGGTGTGCCTAGCACTGGCGGAACCACCCTCCGGGCCGGCCGGGGGAGGGGCGGCCGCCGGCCGTGCGCTCCGGCGGCCGGCGTCGGATCAGGCGAAGACCACCGACCGCACCTTCAGCCGCTCCGAGCCATGACCGCCGTTCGGCCGGAGCGTGAAGTAGTCGCCGGTGCAGTCGACGCCCGTGAACAGGGTGGCGACGGACGCGGTGTAGTTCTTCGGGGTGTGCGCGGGCGGTACGGCCTGGTCGGCCACCTCGGGCAGGGTGATGCACACCCGGCTCACCGGGTCGGGCAGCAGCCCCACATGCGGAGTGCCGGTCTGGTCGGTGTAGACGTAGGTGAAGGGGCCGGTGGCCGCGCCCGCCGGGGAGGCGGGCAGGGACAGGGTGAGCGCGAGCGCACTGACGGCGAGGGCGGCGGTGTGACGAAGACGCATGCAGACATTCCTTCCGTTCCGGTTCTGTGCGGAATGTGTGTTTCCCGGCCTTCCGCCCGGTGATGTGCGTCGTCACACGAAGGAGTTGCGGCGAAACGATCCCTCGGCGGTTGTTCGGGGCGGGGCCCGGGGCCGGTCCGTGCGGGGGCCGGCCCGCGTCCACCGCGCTGGGCTGGGGCGTCAGGCCCGTTGTCCCCCGTCGTACCGCGCCCGCAAGGCATCGGCGCTCCGCTCGCACCAGTCGCGGGTCTCCCGTTCGAAGGCCAGACCGCGCAGACAGGTCAGATACGGGCCGAGCCGCGTGCCGTGCGCCAGGAACTCCGCCTCGTCCTTCCCACCGCGCAGCCGCACCGCCAGCTGTTCGAGAATCTCGGCCTTGGCGGCGGCGGTCCGGGCCCGCGCGGCCAGCTGCTCGATCACCGGAGCGGCCTCGATCCGGTCCACGGCCTGCACCTTGACCAGCAGATCGTCGCGGATGAACGACGGCTTGGCCGTGGTCGCCGCGAACCGCTCCAGCTCGGCCAGGCCCTCCTCGGTGACATGGAACAGCCGCTTGTTGGGCCGGGTCTCCTGGATCACCTTGCGGCCGGCGACCAGCCCGTCCGCCTCCAGTTTGGTCAGCTCCGCGTAGAGCTGCTGCGGCAGCGCGTGCCAGAAATTGGCGACTCCGGCATCGAACGCCTTGGCCAGCTGATAGCCGCTGTACTCGCCGTCCAGCAGCGCCGCCAGCACCGCGTGCCTGAGGGCCATGTCCGGCCACCCCTTCCCATACTCAAGAATCTGACTAATCATAGTCGCGACTATGAGGGCGGGGTCCATCGCCGCGGCCGGGCAGGGGCCGGGGCCGCTCGGACCGCTGCCCGGCCGAGGCGAGGAGGAAGAGTCATGGGGACGACCGCGGACCGCTTCAAGGCGGCGGTGGAGGCACAGGAACTCGACGCGGTGGAGGAGCTGTTCACCGAGGACGTCCGCCTCTACAGCCCGGTGAAGTTCACCCCCTTCGAGGGGCGGCCGATGGTGCTCGGGCTGTTCGGGGTGCTGCTGCGCACCTTCGAGGACTTCCGCTACGTCGGCGAGCTCACGGGCAGCGCACAGACGGCGGCGGGACCGGACGGCGGCCCCGCCGACTCCACGGTCCTGATCTTCCGGGCCACCGTGAACGGCAAGGAGATCCACGGCATCGACCTGCTCCAGTTCGACGAGGCGGGCCGGATCAAGGAGTTCACGGTGATGGTGCGCCCGCAGTCCGCGGTGCATGCGCTGGGCGAGGCGGTGCTGGCCGGGCTGGTCGAGGACGGGCTGGCGCCCGAGGCGTAGGGCGGCGGGGCCGGGTGGCCTCTCTCGGATGGGCGGCCACCCGTCCGAAAGAGGCCGATGCCGGGGCGGGGAGCTCGGCTAGACCTGCTCGGTCTTGTCAGTCTTCTCGATCGTGATCGCCGCGGCCGGGCAGATGGCCGCGGCCTCGTGGACCGCGTCGTGCAGCGCGGCCGGTGGTTCGGCGTCGAGCAGCAGGACGATGCCGTCCTCCTCGCGCTGGTCGAACACCTCCGGCGCGGACAGCACACAGCTTCCGGCGCCGCAGCACTTGTCCTGGTCAACGGTGATACGCATGGCTCTCTCCAAGGCGGGCCGCCCGGCCCGTGACGGCCGTGGACGGACGGGCTGGAACGGGGCGACGGGACGGGACGACGGAACGGGGCGACGGGACGGGATGACGGGAACGGCCGGGGCGGCGCTGTCGTGCGCGCGTGCTCACCACGCGACGGGCAGCGCGTGCACCCCGTAAATCCCCATGTCATGACGGAACGGGATGTCCTCGAAGGGAATGTCGAGCCGCAGGCCGGGCAGCCGGCGCAGCAGGGTTTCGAGGGCGATCTGGAGTTCCACCCGGGCCAGCGGCTGGCCCAGGCACTGGTGAACGCCGAAGCCGAAGGCGATATGACGGCGGGCATCACGGCCGACGTCGAGTGCGGCGCCCCCGGGGAAGATCTCCTCGTCGCGGTTGGCGGTGTTGAGCACGCACAGCACGCCCTCGCCGGCGCGGATGGTGCGGTCGCCGATGGTGACGTCCTCGTCGGCGATCCGCGGGAGACCGTTGTGGACGATCGTCAGATAGCGCAGTAACTCCTCGACGGCCCCCTTGATCAGCGAGGGCTCCGCGCGCAGCCGCGCCAGCTGGTCCGGGTTGCGCAGCAGGGTGAGGGTGGACAGCGCGGTCATGTTGGCGGTGGTCTCATGGCCCGCGACCAGTAACAGCCGTCCCATGGCGGCGATGGCCGCGTTGTCGAGTTCGCCGCGGGCGACCAGCCGGCTGACGATGCCGCCATCGGGCTCCCGCCGTTTGGACTCGGCGAGCCGGCTCAGGAAGTCCTGCAGCTCCTGTTGCGCGACGCCCACCTGCTCGGCCGTCGACCGCAGATTGAGCAGCACGCTGCTGTGCTTCTGGAAGAACTCGTGATCGTCGTAGGGGACACCGAGCAGCAGACAGATCACCAGTGACGGCAGCGGCAGCGCGAACTCCGCGACCAGGTCGGCCGCGTGCCGCCCCTCGGTCATCCGGTCGAGCAGCTCGTCGGCGAGGCGCTGCACCTCGGGGCGCAGCGCCTCCATCTTCTTCACCATGAAGTCGGCGGTGAGCATCCGTCGCAGCCGGGCGTGCTCGGGGTCGTCCTGGCGGATGAACGACGGGTTGCCGGTGGCGAATTGACGTGCGCCGGCGGTCAGGAACGGGAATCCCGGGCGGGTCGCATCCGCACTGAACCGCGGATCGCCGAGCACTTCCCGTACGTCCTGATGCCGGGTCACCAGCCAGCAGGAGGACCCGTCCCACAGCGTGGCCCGGGTGACCGGCTCCTCCCGGTGGGCCCGTGCGATCTCGGGTGCCGGGTCGAAGGGGCAGCCGGCGGCCCGTGTGCCGGGGACGGCGAGGGGGGAGCTGCCGGTGTCCGGTCCGGCGTCCGGTCCGGTGTCCCGCTCCCTCTCGATCTCCCTCGCGATGCGTTCCGTAGTCGTCATTGGGCTGGTCCTTCCACGATCGGGACACGGCGGTGCCGTGGCGAACGGTGCGGGTGGCGCCACTCCTTGACGGGACATACGAACTCGGCGGCGGCTCGGCGGCCGCGGTGACCAGCGGCGATCACTGTCGGGCGAAAGCTAGTTACCTAACTTAAGCAACTAAGTTGTTCCACGCTAACCCACCCTCGGAGGGGGCGGGAAGAGGCGAACGTGGCGCGCACGAGGTTGGCTCAAACCGAGCCGACACCCCTACGGAACGGGCAGGTCACGGGGCCGATCGCCGCGTCGTGCGGGCCGCTAAAGTGCCTGCATGCCGGACCTCGGAAGAGACCAGGACCCCACCGTCGCCCTGCAAAGAGTGCTGGCCACGCTGTCCTACCTGCTCACCCGCTCCCGGGCGCACGAGCGCCAGGCGGCCGAGGCGGGCGTCACGGCGGCACGCTCCGATCTGTGGCTGCTGATGGCCCTGGAGGACAGCGGAGGCAGCAGCAGGGTCGGTGACCTGGCCGCCCTGCTGATGGTCGAGCCGCCGCATGTCACCCGGCAGATCGGCCAGTTGGAGTCCCAGGACCTGGTCGAACGGACCCCGGACTCGCTCGACCGCCGTGCCCGCAAAGTGGCGATCACCCCGCATGGCAAGGCCGTCCTCAACCGTCTGCAACAAACCAGCCAGGCCGGCCTCCACGAGGCACTCGCCGGATTCGACGACACCGACATCGCCACCACCGTCGCCGTCCTCAACCATCTGGTGGCCTACGCCCGCCGGAAGCACACGGAGGAGGAGCGACAGCGGGGGCGGGGGATGTGAGGGGGCGGGGGTGTGAGGGGACGAGGGTGTGAGGCGGCCCCTGCCCCGCCCCTGCCCCATCCCCTGTCCTTTCCCCGTTTCCGTCCCCGCCCCGTGTTTCCGTCCCCGCCCCGTCGCTGCTACTCGATCTCGACCCGGCCGCTGTGGCCGTTGGCCGTTCCGGAGCTGTCGTTCTTGTCGGCGCTGCTGTCCTGCCCGTCGGGGGTGCCGAGGTTGCGGCGGACCGAGTCGAGGATGGTCAGGCCCTGGCCGACCAGTCCGGCGGCGATCTCGCCGAGGCCGTCGGTGCCGTTGAGGACATTGACGTTGGCGTTGGCCAGGCCCGCGGAGGCCTCCTTGACGATCTGCGGGAGCTGGTCGATGAGCATCCGGTCCAGGGCCACCCGGTCGTGCGAGGCGGCGGCCTCGGCCTGGATCTTCATCCGCTCGGCCTCGGCCATCGCCAGCAGGCGGATCCGCTCGGCCTCCGCCTCGGCGGGCTTGACCACCTCGGCCACCAGCTCCTGCTGGCGCAACCGGGCCGCGCGCTCGGCGAGTTCGGTCTGGGCGGCGAGCACTTCCTGCTGGGCGTGTGCCTGGGCGAGCGGGCCGGCCTGGGCGGCGCGGGCCTGGGCGCGGTCCACCTCGGCGTTGTACTCGGCCTGGACCACGGCGGTCTGCCGGGAGTACTCGGCCTGATTACGCGCGGCCTCCTGCTGCGCCTCGACCGAAGCCTGGGTGGCCTGGGCCTGGGCGATCTGTGCCTGCCGCTGGATGGCGGCCTTGTGCGGGGCGGACATCGCCTCGATATAGCCGGTCTCGCCGTCGTCGATCGACTGGATCTGCAACGAGTCGACGATCAGACCGATCTTCGCCATCTCGGTCTTGGACGTCTCCAGGACCTCGGTGGCCAGCTTCTGCCGCTCGGTGACGATCTCCTCGACCGTCATCGAACCGATGATGGAGCGCAGATGACCGGCGAAGA
The DNA here is from genome assembly GCF_055574515.1 of Streptomyces sp. NPDC029466. Classification (NCBI taxonomy): domain Bacteria; kingdom Bacillati; phylum Actinomycetota; class Actinomycetes; order Kitasatosporales; family Streptomycetaceae; genus Streptomyces; species Streptomyces sp. NPDC029466. The sequence continues at coordinate 7,389 of NZ_JBVHZH010000021.1, read as the reverse complement.
TCCGGCCGGTCAGTACCGACATCTGGTCCTGGTCGGACAGGAACCGCTGACCGGCGTTGACCACGCTCTCGGTGTCGTTGCCGACCTTGAACGCGATCACGGCGCGGACCGTCAGCGCGATGCCCTGCCGGGTCACACAGGTCTCGGCGACCTCCGCCTCACACATCGCCAGGGTCAGAAAGCGGACCTTGCGAAAGACCGGCAGCACGAACTTGCCGTGCCCGGTCACCACTCGGAATGGCGCGCCCCCTTGTCCACGCCTGCCGCCCGAAATCAGCATGGCTTGATCGGGGGCAGGAACGCGGTAACCGAACATTCTTTGTCTCCTCAGCCTGCGTCGCCGGCACCGCCGGTCAACGCGTCCAACGGATCGGCCCACTCCATGACGTCGACCTGGCGACTGCCACGGGACTCGATGACGAGCACGGTCGCCCCTACCGGGAGGGGCTCGGCGGACCAGGCGAGAAAGGCCTCGGAGCCGCCCCTGATCCGCACCAGAACCTCACCGGGACCGGCAGCCCCACGAGTGCCGATCAGAAGCACTCCCGTACAGCCGATCACGGCATCGTCCTGTGCCATCGGCGGCTGCCCTCCCCCGTTTACGTTCCTGGAAATTCGACCTTAGCGCTCCGTTGCGCGGCGGCCTACGGGGGGAGGGCGGCGAGTTCGGATATCGGTTCGGCCCCGTCAATTTCTCGTAAAGAAGGGAACCGAATGCCGCAAAGCAGGGAACCGAATGCCGAATGCGGTGCGGAATTCCGGCGGCCGGTGCTTCAGTGCGCCGTGGGGAGGGCGTCGAGGGCGGCGAGTATGTCGGACGGTTCGGCGCGGGCGGTGTAGTCGGTGTCGAGGAAGGACCAGCGGATGGTGCCGTCCTGGTCGATGACGTAGGTGGCGGGGACGGGCAGGGTGCGCGGATGTCCGCCGTTGACCCGCTGGAGGTCGAAGCCGAAGGACTCGTAGACGACGGCCAGGTCGTCGGGCAGGTCGAAGCTGATGCCGAACTGCTTGGCGGTGTCGCAGCCGGCGTCGCTGAGGACGTCGAAGGCGAGCGCGTGCTTCTCGGCGAGGGTGAGGGACTCGTCGGGGATCTGCGGCGATATGGCCACCAACTGGGCGCCGCGGGCGGTGATATCGGCGTGGTGCTGCTGGAGGACACGCAGGGCGAAGTTGCAGAAGGGGCACCAGGCGCCGCGGTAGAAGGTGAGCACGACCGGGCCCGCCGACAGCAGACCGTCCAGCGTGACGGTGCGGCCGGTCGCGGTGGGGAGGCTGAAGGCCGGGGCGGTGTCTCCGGCCCGCAGGGCGCGCTCGGCCAGTCCGGAGGCGGCGAGCTCACGGCCGGCCCGGTCCATCACCGCGCGCTCGGCGTCGGGGATCCGGATGTGGGGGTAGTGCTCGCGCAGGAAGGCGGTGAGTCCGTCGGCGTAGTTCATTGCGGGCGTTGCTCCTGAGGTGTGAGAGGCGCGCGCAGGGGCGCGAGGGCAGCGGCCACCGTGTCGGTCAGCGCCTGGGCGTCGGCACCGGCACGGGAGCGCAGATTGACGCCGTACGCGAGGGTCGCCAGCACGGCGGCGGAGGCGTCGAGATCGCAGGACGGCTGGAGTTGCCCCAGGTCGGCAGCGTTGGTCAGGGCCGCGCGCATGGCTGACTGGAGCATGTGGTGGTGGTCTTCGAGCAGCGTGCGGATGCCGGTGTCGGCGCACTCCGGGCCGGCGTAGGCATTGGTGACCATGCAGCCCCAGCCGGCGACCGGGCCGGAACAGCGCACCTCGATCAGCCCGGCGAAGAACTCCTCTATCGAGGTCAGCCCCGCGGCGGCCTGCGCCAGCTGAGCGAAGGCCGGTGTCGAGTGCTGCGCTATATAGCGGTCCAGCGCCGCCGCGTAGAGACCGTCCTTGTTGCCGAAGGTCGCATAGAGGCTGGAGCGGCTCACTCCGGTCGCGCTGACCAGCGCCTGGATTCCGGTCGTCGGCAGGCCGTGCCGCCAGAAGACCTGGATCGCTTCGTCGAGCACGATCTCGGGGTTGAAGTGCTTGATGTCGGGCATGGCTGTGCTGCTCGTTTCGCCGTCACCGGAGGAAGGAGGAAGGAGGAAGGAGGAAGGAGGAAGGAGGAAGGAGGAAGGAGGAAGGAACGCAGGGTTGCTCGGTCCCACTCAGGAATCTTGGAACGGTTATTCCAAGATACGCCGACTGGCCTCCCCTGCCAAGGAGTTGGGGAAATCGGCTGAGGAAACATGTGGAACCTGGCCATCCGGCCACGGAACGCCCCGCCCGCCCCCGCCCCCACCCCTACCCCTTGACCCCTACCCCTTGACCCCCACCGCCTTGAAGAAGGTGTAGTGGAAAGTCCCGCCCTCGGCCGCGGTCAGTCGTAGGTCGGCGATGCCGCGGTCCCAGTCGGCGGTCGTGGTCAGGCCGGTGCTCAGCGCCTTGTCCCGGACCGCTTCGACCATGGCGATAAAGGTCTTCCGGGTGAGGCCGTCCACCAGCGCGGGACGGGTGGCGTCGGCGTAGGCCGTCCGCGGGCGGACCACCACCTGGTCGAATCCAGCGCCGGTGAGCAGCGGCTGCAACGCCCGTCCGAGCAATGCGTTTCCGCCGGCCGCGGCCTGTAGCCGTATCTGGTGGCCGATCACCTCATGGGCGTGGATGCTGTCCGGGTGGAGGAGCACCGAGCCGTGGTCGCCTTCGATCACGGTCAGGGTGCCGCCGGGGCGCAGCACGCGTCGTAGCGCGGCCAGTGCCTGGCCCGGGTCCGGGAGGTGTTCCAGCACGAAGCAGGCGAAGACATGGTCGAACTCGGCCGTGTCGAAGGGGAGGTGGTGGAGATCGGCGGTACGCCACTCCACGTCGGCCCCGGGCTCTTGCGCCGACACATAGGCGCGGGCCTGCGCCAGCGACTCCGCGGAACGGTCGATGGCGACGATGCGCGCCCCCGGGCTGTTCCTGGCCAGATGCACGGTTTGTGCGCCCACCCCGCAGCCGACCTCCAGCACTCGGCTGCCGGCGGCGTACGCCGTATCCGCGTGCAGCAGCGCGGCCAGCGTGTCCGCCTGGTCGCCGAGGCGACGTGCCTCCTGCGGTGAATAGCCGTGCACATAGGCAGTGTTCGTCTTCATGCCTTCACCGTGCCGGGACAATGGCCCGGTGCACAGGTCCAAAGAGCCTCCTGCCGACCGGTCCATAACTTCCTCGCGGCCCCCGGCCCGTCCGTCCCCCTCGCCCCCGTCCCCCTCGCCCCCGGCCTCCCCGGCCCGTCACACCTCCCCCGGTTCCTCCGACTTCCTTCAACTCAACCTCGGTGAGGCGCCGGTGGGTGGCCGGTCGGACTGGCTGGCACGGGAGTTGCGGCGGGCTGTCGCGGACGGCCGGCTGCCGGTCGGGAGCAGACTGCCCGCGACCCGGACGCTCGCCGCCGACCTGCGGGTATCGCGGGGTGTGGTCACCGAGGCATATCAGCGGCTGATCGAGGACGGGCAGCTCGCCGGGCGAGGGAGGGGCGGCACGGTCGTCGTTGCCGCGCCCGTGACGGCCGGTGCGGGGCCCACGGCAGGGACGCCCCGCGCCCACCGGCCGCCCGCTCCGTTCGCCGCACCGCCCGGCCCGGAGATCTTCGACGAGCTGCGCAGCGCACCCGCACGGATCGACCTCGCACCCGGCGTGCCGGACCTGGCCGCCTTCCCCCGTGCGACCTGGCTGCGCGCCGAACGCGCGGTGCTGGCGGACCTCCCGTCGGCCGGCTTCGGATACGGCGACCCACGTGGCACCGACGCGCTGCGCCGGGCCGTCGCCAACTGGCTGGCCCGCAACCGCGGGATCCGGGCGGATCCGGACGAGGTGCTGATCGTCGCCGGCACCGCGCAGGCGCTCGGTCTGATCGCCGAGGTACTGCATCGCGACGGGGTGTCGGAGATCGCGGTGGAGGACCCCGGAGCGCTGGGCGCGCGGCAGCATCTCCAGTACTGGCGGATGGCGACGCCGCCGGTTCCGGTGGACGAGGACGGGATACGCGTCGACGCGCTGCGGACGAGCGGCGCACGGGCCGTGTTGCTCACCCCGGCGCACCAGTTCCCGACCGGGGTGGTGCTCGGTGGTGCACGGCGCCGGGAGCTGATGCGCTGGGCGGCCGACGGCGGCCTGATCATCGAGGACGACTACGACGCCGAGCACCGCTACGACCGCGTGCCGGTCCCCGCCCTGCGCTCGCTCCTCCCCGAGCAGGTCTGTTACGCCGGCAGCGTCTCCAAGCTGCTGGCCCCCGCCCTACGGGTGGGCTGGCTGCTGCCGCCGCCCAAGTACCGGCAGGCGCTGATCACAGCGAAGCGGTTCGCCGATCTCGGCAACGCCGCACTGCCCCAGCTGACCCTGGCCCGGCTGATGGAGTCCGGCGAACTGGAGCGCTGCCTGCGGCTGTTGCGCCGCCGCCATCGCCGCCGTCGGGACGCCATGATCGCGGCGATCCGCGCCCATCTGCCGGGGGCGACCGTGCACGGCGCCGCGGCGGGCCTGCATCTGACGCTCACCTTCGGACCGGACGGCTACCGGGGCCCCGATACGGACCTGGCCGCGGCCGCGCTCGCCCACGGCGTCAAGGTCCACCCGCTGTCCTGGCACTGCCAACGCCCGTCCCCGTCCGGTCTGGTGCTCGGCTACGCCGCCCGCACTCGGGACGAGATCACGCGGGGGCTGGCCGTCGTGGGCGAGGTACTGAGACGCGGGTGACGGGGCGCACAAGGGAAGGCCGGGGTGCGGCCCTGCTGACCCGGTGGCGCGCCGACCGACGCGGGCACGTACGGGGGGGCGCTCCCGTAGTGCCGCTGGGTGGTCGGACCGGTGAACCGGCGGGATCAGGGCTCGATGACCGGTGCCGTGTCGCTGGACGGGGACAGGATGGCCGTCGGGGTGGCCGCGCCGGCGAAGCTGACCTCATAGCCGCCGTTGAGGAGGATGAGCGTCAGAGTGAGCGTCTCGTTCACCCGGGCGACGCCCTGGGCGTCGGTGTTGGCGATGCCCAGGACGTTGCTGCCGGCCTTGAACAGGATCGGCTGGTTGGGCACCGGAAGGCCGGTGACCTGGTCGGTCAGCGTGGCCGTCAGGAACGGGAAGTACACGTGCGGCGGGAACAGCTTCGACAGCGCCGGGGTCGCGGTCAGCGAGGTGGCGTGGACGGGGACGAAGTAGGTGAAGCCGCCCACCAGAGTGGTGCTGCCAGCAGGCGTGGTGACGGTGACGTCCGCGGGGCCGGGCACCCCGGGCGGAGTGGTCGCGGTGAGCTGCGTACCGGTGGCGTTGACGCTCACGCCGGTCGCGGGGTTGCCGCCGATGTCGACGGTCGCCCCGGTCAGGTTGGTGCCGGTGATCGTCACCACCGTGCCGCCCGTGACGGGCCCCGAGTTGGGGGTGATGCTGGTGATCGTCGGGTCGAACTGGATGACGCTGACACTGGCCCCGGCGATGTTGGTGACGTAGACCTTGTTGTTGGGCGCGACCACCAGGGCGATCGGCTGGGCGCCAACGGGGATCGGGGCGCCGATGGTGGTGTTGGTGGTGGTGTCGATCACCGACACGTTGTTCGACCCGCGGTTGGCCGTGTAGGCGTTGCCGTCGGGGCCGACCGTGATGCCCCAGGGGTTGGTGCCGACGGGGATCGTGGTCGCGATCGTGTCCGTGGTGGTGTCGACCACGGTCACGTTGTTCGACCCGATGTTGGCGACGTAGGCATCCCCGCTGGGGCCGATCGCCACGAAGTTCGGCTGGTTGAAGCCGGGGATCGTGGTGACGACGGTGGCGGTGGCGGTGTCGATCACCGTCACGCTGTTCCCGTTCCGGTTGGCGACATAGGCCTTGCCGTTGGGGGCGACCGCGATGCCGACCGGTCCGCTGCCGGTGGGGATCGCGGCGCCGATGGCGGTGTTGGTGGCGGTGGAGATCTCCTGCACGCTGTTCGCCCCGAAGCGGCTCACGTAGACGTTGCCGCTGGGGATGACCGCCGCCGCGGCGGGGCCGCCGCTGAGGCCGATCGTGGTGAGGACGGTGCTGGTGGCGGTGTCGATCACCGTCACGTTGTTGGAGATGTTGTTGGGGACGTAGGCGTTGCCGTTGGGAGCGACGGTCAGCCAGGCCGGCGTGGTGCCGGTCGGGATCGCGGCGCCGATGACGGTGTCCGTGGCGGTATCGATGGTCTGCACATTGTTCGACCCGGAGTTGGCGACGTAGAGGTCGCCGTTGGGGATGAACGCCAGCCCGACCGGGTTGGTGCCGACGGGGATCGTTGTGACGGCCAGGAACGTTACGGGCGCGGCCGGTGCCGGCGCCGGGCCGGGATTCGCGGCCGACTCCAGCAGAGCCTGCGCCGGCGTCGAGAGAGTGGTACCCATGTGGACCCCTTCTGTGGGGGGCCGTCCAGAGATCCCGCTCCGGGGCACCACACCCACAGAAACCCCGCGTCGCAAAAACGCAGTGGGCCGCGCATCCCCGAGGAGGGATGGGCAGCCCATTGGTCGGTCGATTTCTTGCTTCCCGCGCCCAGAGGTGGCGAAACCTCCGCCTAGCCTACGTTTCGTGCCTTCTCCAAGCCTTTACCCAGGGGGTGTTGTACGGCACCGGGGGGATGAACTCCGCACCGCCGCCGGGGTGTCGCTCACCCGTACCGCCGCTGCCGCGCTCATGGAGACGGCGGGGAGTGCGACGGGGGCGGGGGTGGCGCGGGTGGCGCGCAACGAAAGCTGATGGCACATGAGTTCGAAAGGCGACTAAGATCAACTACGTGCACGCGGTGCCCGTCACGCCCCATTCGTGGCGGGATTTTTCGCGTCTTCCGCCCGTATTCCGAGGAGAGGAATCCCCCCACACATGACCCGTTCGAAGCTGCTCCGTGCCCTGACCGTCGCCGGCACGATCGCGCTGAGCGCCGTCGCCACCACCCCGGCCGCGCACGCCGCCGCGGACGCCTGCACCCACGACTGGTCGGGTCCGCAGATCTGCATCTCGGCCGACGGCCAGAACGGGACGGCCAACCCCGGTCACGTCACCGCCTCCTGGACCAACCCGCCCAAGAGCCGGCAGTCCGCGACCGTCTACCTCTACCAGCCGGACGGCTACACCTACTCGTTCAAGGCGAAGCGGTCCGGCGGCGAGATCGTCGGCCACACCGTCCCGGGGATCCAGTCCGACGGGAACCTCTGCGTGCGGTTCAAGGGCAGCTCGCACAAGGCGTGCATCGACATCCGCAACCGCAACGGCTCCTTCTAGGGACTGTGCGGACATGCCCTAGCGGGGCAGCGGTCCCAGGACGCGGGGGGGGGGGGGGGGGGGGGGGGGGGGGGGGGGGGGGGGGGGGGGGGGGGGGGGGGGGGGGGGGGGGGGGGGGGGGGGGGGGGGGGGG
>NZ_JBVHZH010000020.1:51456-133657 GCF_055574515.1 Streptomyces sp. NPDC029466 | reverse complement strand
GCGGGGGGTGCGCCTGTGTGTGGTGGGGTGGGGGGGGGGGGGGGGGGGGGGGTGGGGGGGTGGGCGTGGGGCGGGGCGGGGTCGCCGCCTCCCCCCCCCCCCCCCCCCCCCCCCCCCCCGCCGCACCACTCAACCCGGCCCGCACCGCAGCGAGTTGCGACCGGTCCGGGCCGGTCCGGCAGCGAGTTGCGGCCGTTCCGGGCCGGTCCGCCCATGGCTGGAAACCGTGGAGGGCGCACCCGATCGGGCCGTCGTCGTCCGATGCGTCATGGAGCGTGTTCCGCCCGGAAGCGCTGTGCTTTGATCACCCGGTGATGCGTCGTGCGGCCCGCGCCCTGGGCACCTATGTCTCCCGTAGCCCGGTCACCGTCGGCTATCTCGCACTGCTGTTGGCGACCCATGTGTGGTGCACCGCGGTGCTGTCCACCGCGGAGGCCCAGCGGGTGGTGCTCGGCGTCAGTACCCATCTGGACAATCTTCAGGACCGTCCGGTCCGGGTGCTGGCGGGCAGCCTGCTGTTCTTCGACGGCACGCTGACCGAGATCACCTCGGAGGCTTTCGCCGGCACGCTGATCACGCTCGGCCTCGGCGTCGCCGGGTGCCTGGCGTGGCTGGAAGGGCGGTACGGCCCGGTGCGCGCCTACGGCATCTTCGTCCTGGGGCATCTCGCGGCGACGCTGCTCACCGTGCCGGTGATCTACCTGGCCCTCGCCCACGGCTGGTACCCGGACAGCGTCCGGCACGCCCCCGACTTCGGCATCAGCTACGGGGCCGAGACGGTGCTCGCGGCGGGTGCGCTGCTGCTGCCCCGGGCGCGCTGGCTCGCGGCGGCCGGAGTCGTCACCTGGCCGGTGCTCGGCGGTGACTGGAGCGGGGTGCTGCCCGACTTCACCACCATCGGACATCTGCTGGCGGCCGTCGCCGGCTTCGTCTGCGGCGCCTTCCTGCTGCGGGCCGCCCGGCGCGAAGCCCCGGCCCTGGTATCGGAACCCGGCCCGGCGCTCGTCGAGTAGCCCGACGGGGCGCGGCGGCGCGGGTGCGAGCTGCGACTGCTGCGGACCGTCCCGCTCGCGCTGTGCGCCGAAGGCCATGCCGCCGGGAACCAGGTGTCCGCGGAGTACGTCATATCGGGTGCGAACGACCCCGCCACGAGCGCCGTGAGGCGATCAGCGGACCGCGCGCCGCACCCGTCCGCCGGATGGGCCGGGAGCACGACGGCAGCATGGCTGAGCGTGAACGGCACGGGCCTTTCCTTGATCGATTCGGCTCGTTATGTGTCTGAGTGGGTAGTAGATGCCAGGCCCGAGTTGTCGTAGTCTCGCCTGAGTTGGCGCGCTGGGGAGCGCGATACCGCGTCAGGAGCGCGGTCAGGCAATGCGGAGGGGAACCACGTATGGCAGCCACATTCCGACGGCGGCTCCAAAGGGGAGCGGCCTCGACGGCCGTGGCGGCCCTGGTGCTGGCCGCGCTGACCGCCTCTCAGGCGCCGGGAGCCACCGGCGCCGCGGCAGCGAAGCGGCGGCCGGCCCCGCCCCCCGCAGATGTCCCGATCGACGGCGGTTCCGCGTACTACACCGATCTGCCGCCCCTCAAGAGCCCGGTACCGCCGAAGGGTTCGCCGCACACCGGCAAGGGCCCCGCCACCGGCCGGGGACCCGCCGAGGCCGGTCTCCCCGCCACCGTTCTGGCCGCGTACAAGAGGGCTGCGACCGCGGTCGACGCCTCCGACCCGGGCTGCCAACTGCCCTGGCAGCTGCTCGCCGGGATCGGCAAGGTCGAATCCGGCCAGGCGCGCGGCGGCGCGGTCGACGCCGAGGGCACCACCCTCCGGCCGATACTCGGCCCGCAGCTCAACGGCCATGGCTTCGCGCGGATCACCGACACCGACGCCGGCCGCTATGACGGCGACCTCACCCACGACCGTGCCGTGGGCCCGATGCAGTTCATCCCGTCCACCTGGTCCGACGGCGGCCCCGACGGCACCGGTTGGGGCGCCGACGGCAACGGCGACGGCAAGAAGGACCCCCATAACGTCTTCGACGCGGCGCTCGCCGCCGGCCACTATCTCTGCGCCGGCGGCCGCGATCTGACGGTCCAGAACGACCTGGACCGGGCGATCCTCGGCTACAACCACTCCGAGGAGTATCTGCGCACGGTGCTGTCCTGGTACGCGTTCTACCGCAACGGCACCCACGAGGTGCCGGACGGCAAGGGCGTGCTGCCGGTCCACCGCGACGCCGGCCGGTCCGGCGACGACAGCGGCGGCCGGTCCGAGGCCCGGCGGCACCACGGCCGCGGCCCCGGCGGCAAGCCGGGCAACGACCCGCGCCCCGGCGGCTCCGACAAGCCCGGCAAGCCCGGTAAGGGACGGCAGCCCGACCCCGGTAAGCCGGGGCGCCCGGACGGCAACCGCCCCACACCGGGCGGCACGGAGCCACCCACCCAGAAGCCCACCCCCCATCCCGAGCCCGCCCACCCCAAGACCCTCGTACGGGTCGGTGAGAAGGACCTGAGCACCACCGCGGGCACCGAGTTCGCCACCCCGCCCCGGGTCCGCGCGCAGGACGCCCAGGGCAAGCCCGTCGCCGGCGTCCCCGTCCGCTTCACCCTTCCCCCGGCCACCGACGCCCGTTTCCCCGATGACGCGACCACCGTCACCGTCACGACGGGCAAGGACGGCCTGGCCACCGCCCCCACCCTGCGCGCGGGCGACCGGACCGGGGACTTCCGCATCCGGGTCAGCACCGTGCGGCACACCACGCCTGCCGTCGAGGTCGGCGCCACCGTCAAGGCCAAGCCCGCCCCGAAGGCCGACAAGCTCGCCCGTACCTCGGACAAGGAGCTGACGGCGACCGCCGGAAAGGCCTTCGCGGAGGACGCGGTCGAGATCAAGGCGACCTACCAGGGCAAGAGCGCGGCGGGCGTGGCGGTCACCGCCACCATGATCACCAATGACCCGAAGCAGCCCGTGGAGAACGACAAGGGCCCCTACTTCAAGGACCCCGAGGCCACCGGCGACGCCGAGGACAAGCCGGTCCGCACCCTCACCGGGCTCACCACGGACGCCAACGGCCTGCTGAAACTCCCGAAGATCTACACCGACGCGCACTCGGGGACGTTCCTGCTGAGGCTGACCACCGCCGACGGCGCCGTCCTCACCGTCAAGCTGAAGGTCGCCCCCGCGGCCGGTTCCTGACCACGCCAACCGGCCCCTCCGCGCGGCCGGTTCCGCACCCCGGGCCGGCGTCCGCGCCCGGTATGCCTCCGCCGTCCTGCCCGCCGTCCCGGGCAGGACGGCGGTGTCACGTGTTCTCATCTGCGCCGCCCGTTGCTACGGTGCCCCCGCCCTGACGCCCTATCAGCTCCCGGGAGGCCGACCATGCGCGCCCTGACAGCAGCCGCGGTCGGACTGGCCGCGGCGTTCGCCCTCGTCCTCACCCTCACGGCGACCGGCGCACCCAGCGGCACGACCTCCCCCAAACCGCTGCTGACCACCGTCCCCAAACACCCCTGAGGGAGGGACGACCGCCATGCGCCGTACCGCTCCCACCCCCAGGACCCCCGATGGCCCGCCGCCTGGCCCCGGCCGCCGCCCGGCCCGCGGCATGCGCCGCCGGTCGAGCCTGGTGCTGCTCGCCTGCGCCGTCTTCTTCACCGCGCTGTCCCCGCTGATGCGGTGGTACGCCTTCCCCCGGCTCGCCAAGATCCCGCCCGGTCAGTACCAGGACATGGTCCTGGAGGCCCGGCCCGCGACCCTCCTCAACTACGGGACGATGAAGGCCGAGCGCGTCCCGAAGGTCACCATCGTGCAGACCCTCAAGGGCGATGTGGCGGCCTCCGACCGGATCGAGAAGTCCGCGGGCCGGGACATCGTCGTCTGGGACGCGCTGTCCTACGTCGCCGGACCCGACGGCAAGATGGTCTCCGCGATCCCCGAGCGCTATCTCTTCGACGCGCACTCCCAGGAACCGGTGCACGCCACCGGCGAGATGGTCGACGGCGACCCGGTGCGCCGCGAGGGCATCGAGTTCAAATGGCCGTTCCTCACCGAGCGGCGCGACTACACCTACTTCGACGCTCAGACCCGCACCTCGGCCCCCATCCACTACAAGGGGACCCGCACCTTCCGCGGCCTGGAGGTCTACTACTTCGAGCAGACCATCCCCTGGACCAAGGTCGCCCTCCCCAAGAAGATGCCGGTCAAGGGCATCACCCCGCAGTCCGTCGCGAAGATGGGCACCACCCGCTGGTACACCACCAAGCGGATGTTCTGGGTCGAACCCGTCACCGGCGCCCCGGTCAACGGCCAGGAGATCCACAAGGAAGAGTTGCGCGGCGGCGATCTGCTGCCCGGCGGCGGCAAGGTCACCGCCTTCGCCGGCCATGTGAAGATGCGCGGCGACTACGTCGACTCCACCGTCGCCCTGGTGACCGCACAGCGCACCCTCGTCCTGCTGCTCACCCGCTACCTCCCCTGGGGCTTCCTGCTCCTCGGCGCCGCGCTGCTCGCCCTGAGCCTGTACCTCGAAGCCCGCGGCCGCCGCCCCGGCCCCGCATCGGCCCGGCTGCCGGCCCCCGCGGCGCCGGTCGGCGACGGAGCGACCGGCGGCCCGTGACGCCGCTCAGCCCCGCCTGAGTCGCGCCGAGGTGTGCCGCGTCGGCTCCGCCGTCGACGGATCCTCCGGCCAGGGATGCTTCGGGTAGCGGCCGCGCAACTCCGCGCGCACGGACCGGTATCCGTCCCGCCAGAACGAGGCGAGATCGGCCGTGACGGCGGCCGGACGCCCCGCGGGGGAGAGCAGATGCACCAGCACCGGCACCCGCCCGCCGGCCACCCGCGGCGACTCCTGCATGCCGAACAACTCCTGGAGCTTGACCGCCAGCACCGGCTGCGCACCTTCGTAATCCACCCGCACCCGGGAACCGCTCGGCACCTCGAGACGCTCCGGCGCCAGCTCGTCGAAGCGGGCCGCGTCGCCGGTCGCCCACGGCAGCAGCCGGGCCAGCGCCTGCCCCGCGTCGATCCGCTCCAGATCGGCCCGCCGCCGCGCCCGCCCGAGCTCCACCCCCAGCCACTCCTCGACGCACTCCAGCAGCGCCGCATCCGAGACATCGGGCCAGGGCGCGCCCAACTCGCGGTGCAGGAACGCCATCCGCTGCCGCAACGACGCCGCGGCGGCCGACCACCGCAGCAGCCCGAGCCCCTCCCGCCGCAGGCCCGCCACCACCGCGTCCCGCAGCAGCCCGGGATCGGGCGCGGTCAGCGGCCGGGCCGCCAGCTCGATCGCCCCCAGCCGGGTCACCCGCCGGGCCACCACGTCCCCGTCCGACCAGCGGACCTCCTCACCGGACGCGTACAACGCCGGCGCCGCCGCACGGGCCGTCTCCTCGTCGATCACCGCCGCCAGCCGCACCCGCGCCGACGCGGCCGCCACCGGCCGGTCCGCCACCGCCACCGCCAGCCACTCCGCGTCCCGCAGCCCCGAACCGCCGCCCGTGCCCGTCGACCCCGGCCGCTGCCCCCATCCGCCTGACGTCCCCGCCCCCGCCGTCTCGGCCCCCGTCCCGGACGCCATGAGGAAACTCCCGCCACCCCGGGCCCGCGCCACCCGCTCCGGGAACGCCAACGCCGCGACAAGACCGGCCACGGCATCGTCGCTGAGCGCTGCGCCGGCGTCCCGGCCGCCGTCCCCGCCCGACCCGGTACGCGGCTCCCCGGCCGCCGACGCCAGCCGCCGCGCCTCCTGCCGCCACCTGGCTCCGTACGCATCGCCGCCCCGCCGCGCGGTGCGCCACGCCGCCGCCAGATCGTCCCCATAGGCCCGCGGCGGCTCCTCGCTCAGCAGGGCGACCACCTCCGCCGCCCGCCGCACCCCGGCCTGCGGCGCCCCGTCCAGCAGGGCCCGCGCCAGCCGCGGATGCAGTCCGAGCCGCGCCATCCGCGCGCCCCGCTCCGTCGCCCGGCCGGCCCCGTCCACCGCACCGATCGCCGTCAGCACCTCCCGCGCCGCGGCCAGCGCACCGGCCGGCGGCGCGTCCAGCAGAGCCAGCCCGTCCGCCGCCGGATCACCCCAGCAGGCCGCCTGAAGGGCGAACGCCGTCAGATCGGCGACCCTGATCTCCGGATCGGGGAACGCCGGCAGCCGCCCGTCCTCACCCTCCGGCCAGCAGCGGTACACCGCGCCCGGCGCCTCCCGCCCCGCCCGGCCGGCCCGCTGCCGGGCCGCCGCCCTGGAGGCCCGCACGGTGGCGAGCGCGCTCAGCCCCCGTGCGTGATCCGTCCGCGGCACCCGCGCCAGTCCGCTGTCCACCACCACCCGCACGCCCGGCACGGTCAGGCTGGACTCCGCCACCGACGTCGCCAGCACCACCCGCCGTACGCCGTTCCCGCCCGCCAATACGGCGTCCTGCACCGCCGCCGGCGCCCGCCCGTGTACCTGAAGCACCTCGGCGTCCACCCCGGCCAGCTCCCCGGCGACCCGCCCGATCTCCCCGACCCCGGGAAGGAAACACAGCACATCCCCCGACCGCTCGCGCAGCGCCCGCCGCACCACTCCCGCCACATGCGTCAGCAGCGCCGGATCGACACGCGTCCCGTGCGCCGGCCGCACCGCCCGCTCCGGCGGCGCCCACACCACCTCCACGGGATGCGACACGCCCGCCGCCTCGACCACCGGCGCCGCGCCCCGCGCACCGCCCAGCAGCCGCGCCCACCCCTCCGCGTCCGTAGTGGCGGACGCCGCCACCAGCCGCAGCTCGGGCCGCAGCGTCTCCCGTACGTCCAGGAGGAAGGCCGCGGCGGTATCGGCGTCGAGATGCCGCTCATGACACTCGTCGAGCACCACCACATCGACCCCGGCCAGCTCCGGATCGCGCTGAAGCCGCTGGAGCAGCACTCCGGTGGTCACCACTTCCACGGTGGTACGGGGCCCGGCCCGGCGCTCACCCCGCACCGTGAACCCCACCCTGCCCCAGCCCTGCGCCGGGGGAGCCCCCGTGCCGACCTCCTCACCCAGGAGCCAGGCCATCCGCCGCGCGGCCGCACGGGCCGCCATCCGGCGCGGCTCGGCGACCAGCACCCGCCGCACCGGCCCCTCGCCGGTCAGCCCCGCCAGATCCAGCGGCACCAGCGTCGTCTTTCCGGTGCCCGGCGGGGCACACAGCACCGCCGTACCGTCACCGTCGAGGGCGGCACGGAGCGCGGGCAACGCGGTACGGACGGGCAACTGGGCAAGGGCGTCACGGCGGATCACGCCCCCAGTCTGCCGCCCCGGCCCACTGCCCCCGGCCCTCCGAGTCGGCCACGGCCCCTGAGGGACAGCCCTGAGACGCCGCGGACGCCGCGGACGCCGCAGACGCCGCGGAGAAGAACGCCCTAAGACTGCGAAGAGAGCCCTAAGACTGCGCCGTACACACGAAGATCGCCGTCCCCGGGATCAGATGCCCGCGCAGCGGGGACCAGCCGCCCCACTCCTGGGTGTTCCACTCGGGCCATTCCGGTTCGACGAGATCCTCCAGCCGGAACCCGGCGGCCACCACGTCCCGTACCCGGTCACCCAGCGTCCGGTGGTGCTCGACATACACGGCCCGGCCGGTCTCGTCCTGTTCCACATACGGCGTGCGGTCGAAATAGGACGCCCCCACCGACAGCCCCTCGGGCCCCGGCTCATCAGGGAACGCCCACCGGATCGGGTGGGAGACGGAGAAGACGAACCGGCCCCCCGGCCGCAGCACCCTGCGCACCTCCCGCAGCACCCGCACCGGATCGGCGACGAACGGCAGCGCCCCGTAGGCGGAGCAGGCGAGATCGAAACTGTGGTCGCGGAACGGCAGCGCCCCGGCGTCCGCCTCCACCAGCCCGACGGCGTCCTCCGCCGCGCCGTCCGCGATCCGCAGCGCGTGCTGGAGCTGGCGGTGGGAGAGGTCCAGCGCCACCGGAAGCGCGCCCTGCGCCGCCAGCCAGCGGGAGCACTGCGCCGCGCCGGCCCCGATCTCCAGGATCCGCCGCCCCTTCATCTCGGCGGCAGGACCGAGCAGCGCGGCCTCCGCCTCGTCCAGCCCCTCAGGACCCCAGATGAACCGGTCGTCCCCGAGGAACGCACCGTGCTCGCTCTGGTACTCGTCCGCGTTGCGGTCCCACCACCCACGGCTGGCCCGGCTGCTTTCGGTGTCCGAGGCGTCACGGCGGGTCGCCTCCGGCTCGTGGTCTTGGTTCATCGCGCCCGTCGTCGTAGTCTTTGCTCTGCTTGTCGCTGCTGGGACTGTGAGGCCGTTCGACCTCGCGGAACATCGCGTGTGCCGGTTATGGGGTATTCCGCCCCCGGTGTGCGCGTTCGCGCATTGACCGGGTCCGGCTGCCCCCGTATGCTACAAGTTGCGCTGCGGGCTTGCGCGCCTCAGACGGAGCAGGCCGCGCTCGCATCTGTATGTATGTCCCCTCGGTTTGAGGCGATTCAGGTCGTTCCAGATGCTTTGCATTTGCGAGCTTCCCCAAGATTCGCCCTTCACACTGTCCGGCTTATGCAGAGGCGATACGGGCTCTCGGCGTAGCAGTACCTACGACTTCAATGTCCGTACCGGAGCCCTTTCCCACATGACGAGCAGCACCGAGACCACCGCCACCACCCCGCAGGTTGCGGTCAACGACATCGGTAACGAGGAAGCTTTCCTCGCCGCGATCGACGAGACGATCAAGTACTTCAACGACGGCGACATCGTCGACGGCGTCATCGTGAAGGTCGACCGGGACGAGGTCCTGCTCGACATCGGTTACAAGACCGAAGGCGTCATCCCGAGCCGCGAGCTCTCGATCAAGCACGACGTCGACCCCAACGAGGTCGTTGCCGTCGGTGACGAGATCGAGGCCCTGGTCCTCCAGAAGGAGGACAAGGAAGGCCGCCTGATCCTCTCGAAGAAGCGTGCCCAGTACGAGCGCGCCTGGGGCACGATCGAGAAGATCAAGGAAGAGGACGGGATCGTCACCGGTACCGTCATCGAGGTCGTCAAGGGTGGTCTCATCCTCGACATCGGCCTCCGTGGCTTCCTTCCGGCCTCCCTGGTCGAGATGCGCCGCGTCCGCGACCTTCAGCCCTACGTGGGCAAGGAGCTCGAGGCCAAGATCATCGAGCTGGACAAGAACCGCAACAACGTGGTCCTGTCCCGCCGTGCCTGGCTGGAGCAGACCCAGAGCGAGGTCCGCCAGACCTTCCTCACCACCCTCCAGAAGGGTCAGGTGCGCTCCGGCGTCGTCTCCTCCATCGTCAACTTCGGTGCCTTCGTGGACCTGGGTGGCGTCGACGGTCTCGTCCACGTCTCCGAGCTGTCCTGGAAGCACATCGACCACCCGTCCGAGGTTGTCGAGGTCGGCCAGGAGGTCACGGTCGAGGTCCTGGACGTCGACATGGACCGCGAGCGCGTGTCCCTGTCGCTCAAGGCGACCCAGGAAGACCCGTGGCAGCAGTTCGCCCGGACCCACCAGATCGGTCAGGTCGTCCCGGGTAAGGTCACCAAGCTCGTTCCCTTCGGTGCGTTCGTGCGCGTCGACGAGGGCATCGAGGGCCTGGTCCACATCTCCGAGCTGGCCGAGCGCCACGTCGAGATCCCGGAGCAGGTTGTCCAGGTCAACGACGAGATCTTCGTCAAGGTCATCGACATCGACCTCGAGCGCCGCCGCATCAGCCTCTCGCTGAAGCAGGCCAACGAGTCCTTCGGTGCCGACCCGTCGGCGGTCGAGTTCGACCCGACCCTGTACGGCATGGCCGCGTCCTACGACGACCAGGGCAACTACATCTACCCCGAGGGCTTCGACCCCGAGACCAACGACTGGCTCGAGGGCTACGAGACCCAGCGCGAGGCGTGGGAGAACCAGTACGCCGAGGCGCAGCAGCGCTTCGAGCAGCACCAGGCTCAGGTCATCAAGTCCCGCGAGGCCGACGAGCAGGCTGCGGCCGAGGGTGCTGCGGCGCCGGCGGCGCAGGGTGGCGGCCAGGCCGGCGGCGGC
This sequence comes from Streptomyces sp. NPDC029466, assembly GCF_055574515.1. Classification (NCBI taxonomy): domain Bacteria; kingdom Bacillati; phylum Actinomycetota; class Actinomycetes; order Kitasatosporales; family Streptomycetaceae; genus Streptomyces; species Streptomyces sp. NPDC029466. The sequence continues at coordinate 123,657 of NZ_JBVHZH010000020.1, read as the reverse complement.
AACGCCGGTGGCGGCGGCTCCTACTCCTCGGAGTCGGCGGACAACTCCGGCGCCCTGGCGTCGGACGAGGCCCTCGCCGCGCTCCGCGAGAAGCTGGCCGGCGGCCAGAGCTGAGCTCTCGCCGATAGGCACTAGCCGATAGACGAAGGCCCGTTCCCCTTGGGGGAGCGGGCCTTCGTCGTGTCTGGGGACGTGGGGGCGGGGTGGGTCGTGTACTGGGGGCCGGGGCCGGCGGTCGGTGGTGTGCAGTGGGTGGGGGTGGGGCTGATCGCGCGGGGTGGGGGCGGCGAGAACCGGACGGAACGTGGGGGGCCGGGGGCGGCTCGGCCCGGGCGCGGGAAGGAAGGTGAACTTGCCGTCTTTGTGGGGGAGTTGATGGTTCTGAGGGGGAAGGTGTAGGGGGCGGGGCGAGGTGGCGTTCGTCGGGGGCGGAGGCGTGGGGGCTGCCGTGGGCGTGCGGCGTTCGGGGCCTGAGGGTGCGGCAGGGCGGATGGGGCCGCGTGGGGCCGCGTGGGGCCGTGGGGGCTGGAAACAGCCGGTTTCGGACGGGCGGGGCGGGGTCGGTGTGTGGCACCGGTGCGTTGGGGGACTGGCCTGGTGTGGGGCCGGGCGGTGCGCACGGTGGGCCGGTCATCTCCGTTGCCGGGAATGCCTACGCCGGGTCGTGCGTTGCCGCTCATGAGAACGAGGAGGAGCGGTCACTGTGTTGGATGCCCAGGGTTTGTACGAATGGGAGCCGAGCGGGCTCGCGGAGGTCGAGGCACTTGCCTCCAGGGACTCCGCCGGACTGGTGCTGCTGTACCACTTCGACGGATACATCGACGCCGGTGAGACCGGCGACCAGATCGTGGAGCGGCTGCTGGACGGCCTGCCGAACGAGGTCGTCGCCCGCTTCGACCACGACCGCCTCGTCGACTACCGGGCGCGCCGGCCCCTGCTCACCTTCGAGCGCAGCCGCTGGACCGCCTACGAGACCCCGAGCATCGAGCTGAGGCTCGTGCGGGACACCACCGACGCTCCGTTCCTGCTGCTGTCCGGACCCGAACCGGACGTGGAGTGGGAGCGCTTCGCGAGCGCCGTGAAGGAGATCGTGGAGCGGCTCGGCGTACGCCTCTCGGTGAACTTCCACGGCATCCCCATGGGCGTGCCGCACACCCGCCCCGTGGGCCTCACCCCGCACGGCAACCGCACCGATCTGATGCCGGGCCACGGCGGCTTCTTCGACGAGGCACAGGTACCCGGCAGCGCGGAGGCGCTGATCGAATACCGGCTGGCGGAAGCGGGCCACGATGTCCTGGGAGTGGCGGCGCATGTACCGCACTACATCGCCCGCTCCGCGTATCCGGACGCCGCGCTGACCGCTCTGGAGGCGGTGACGGCCGCGACCGGCCTGGTGCTGCCGGGCGCAGCGCATTCGCTGCGCACGGAGGCGTTGCGGACCCAGGAGGAGATCGAGCGGCAGATCTCGGAGGGCGACGAGGAACTGGTCGCGCTGGTCAGCGGTCTGGAGCATCAGTACGACGCGGTGGCCGGCGCGGAAAGCCGGGGAAGCCTGGTCGCCGAGCCGGCGGAACTGCCCTCGGCCGACGAGATCGGCCGGGAATTCGAACGCTTCCTGGCGGAGCGCGAGGGCGATGGGGGGACGGGCGGGGCCTGAGTCGGCTGGCAGCTGAATCGGGCGGGCCTGCCTTGGGTGGTGCCTGACTCGGCTGGTGCCTGCGCTGGGCGGCGCCTGAAGCAGTGGGAGGCTCCTGCCGTCCGGGCGCAGCGTATAGCGTGGGCCCATGGTGAAGGTGGGGCTGACCGGCGGAATCGGCGCGGGCAAGAGTGAGGTTTCGCGACTGCTGGCGTCGTACGGCGCGGTGATCGTGGACGCGGACAAGATCGCACGCGAGGTCGTCGAGCCGGGGACGCCCGGACTGGCGGCGGTGGTCGAGGAGTTCGGGGCCGACATCCTCGCGCCGGACGGCACGCTGGACCGGCCGAAGCTGGGCGGCATCGTGTTCTCCGACCCCGGCAAGCTCAAGGCGCTGAATGCGATCGTGCACCCGCTGGTCGGGGCACGATCGGCCGAACTCGAAGCCTCGGCGGGCCCGGACGCGGTGGTGGTGCACGACGTGCCGCTGCTGACGGAGAACGGGCTCGCCCCGCTGTACGACCTTGTGGTGGTCGTCGACGCCGCACCCCAGACCCAGCTGGACCGCTTGGTACGGCTACGCGGCATGGCGGAGGACGAGGCGAAGTCCCGGATGGCGGCCCAGGCCACCCGCGAACAGCGGCTGGCGGTCGCGGATCTGGTCATCGACAACGACGGACCGCTGGAGGCGCTGGAACCGCAGGTCCGCGCAGTATGGGAGCGCCTGCGGACCGCCTGAGGCCGGACGATACCCTCGCCGCCATGACTGCTGCTTCCGGCGTTGACGCCAAGACCCCTGACATCGAGCCCGACCTCGCCGCGGAGCCCGGCGAGGGCACCGCCGCCGAGTCCCCCACCGCCGGCGACGCGGCTCCGGCATCGTTCGTGGTCAACATCCCCGGCATAGCGGACGACGATCTGGAGCCCGATCCCCTGGACCCTTCCCAGATCGTCTCCGGGGAGCCGGTGGTGACGGGCAAGGTGCTGTGGGAGGCCCCCGACGGCCGGCAGATCCGGGGAATCTGGCAGATCACTCCGGGCGTGGTGACGGACACCGAGGCCAATGAGCTGTTCGTGGTCGTCAGCGGGCGCGCCACCATCGAGGTCGAGGGCGGCCCGGTATTGGAGGTCGGCCCCGGCGACGCCTGCGTCCTCCGCGAGGGCGACCGCACCCGGTGGACCGTGCACGAGACGCTGCGCAAGGCGTACCACATCAGCCTGTAGGGGTGGGGCACGGCGGACGGACGCCCGGCGGGCCGGCCCGCGCTTGGTGCTGGGCGGCGGGCGCCCAGTGCCGGGCGGCGGGATGCGGAGGCTGGGGCAGGGAGCCGGCGTGGCTCTGGGCCCCTCCCCCTCCCCCTCCCTCCCACCCTCCGCCTCCACCTCCGCTGGTGCCGCCTCCTTTGTCTCTCCTCCCTCTCCTCTGCCCCGCTGCTGGTGCCGCCTCCGCAGCTGGCGGCACCTCCGCTCCTGGCCCTTCTGCCTTCTCTCGCACCAGCCCACAGTCTGTTTCCGGAGCCTCCGAGTCTGGGGACGGGGATGGATCATTGCCCCAGAATGTCCGTCTTCCCGGTGCAGTGTGAGCCTTATACGGGGGCGCCGTAGCGCCGGTTGAGGCCGGGTCGGCGGGGGAATGCCCGCACCGTTGGGATTGTTGTGCCGCAGGCAACGCCGTACGGTCCGCAGGTAACGGAATCTCGACGGCGACCGAGAGGAGCAGGCCGTGCCCGAGAGCAGCCCCGAGACGCATGTCATCGACTTCCGCGCCGCGGAGCAGCTGTTGGCGGCCCGCGACCCGCGCGGGGCGATCCAGCTGCTGGACTCGGTCATCACCGCGCACCCCGAGAACACCGCGGCCCGACTGCTGCGCGCCCGTGCTTTCTTTCTGGCCGCTCAACTGCGTCCTGCGGAACTAGAGTTCCAGATCGTTCTGGAGCGCGAACCGGACAATGCCTTCGCGCACTTCGCGCTCGGCCGCACCTTGGAGCGCGCCGACCGGTCCGAGGAGGCGCTGCGGCACTTCCGGCTGGCGGCGGCTCTCGACCCGCGCCCGGATTACATCGAAGCCGCCCGCTTCGCACACGACACCGGTGACGGCGACGGCGAACGCGATGCTGGTCCCACTAGCGGCGATCAGGAGTAGCCAGGCGCAGGGCGTCCCGCGTTCGCGTCAATGTCCCTCCCCTCGATGGGTTTTGCGCTCGCTGCTAGGGGCGCTACGCCAGGTGTCCATGTGTCGGTGGCCAAGATGTGCCGCATTTGAGTCCAGACCGCGCTGCGGTCGGCGCGTGCATGCACCGTGCCCATGCCCCATGCCCCGTGCCCATGCCCCGTGCCCCGGGAAATCGGCCGCCGGCAGTCCCGATTCTCTTGCATGTCGTCTTCCTGCCGGGAGCGGTGCGGGCTGACGACGGCATGCGTGCGTGCGGCCGCGAAGGCTCGTGGCCCAGGAGCGCTGGCCGTGAAGGCATTCCAGGCCCCTCCCGCACCACCCGTGCCCGATGGTCCTCAGGCGGGTAGGCGGGTAGGCAGGTCGGCGGCACGGAACGGAACCTGGCGATGATGGCCCCGCAGCTTGTGCGGCAAGTCCAGGTACGGGTGACTCGGCACTCTTGCGCGCCGTAGCCCCTACGGCCTGGTGTTCCGTCTCCGGTTCGTGCCGTTGCGTATGCCGAACGCGTCGTTCCGGCCTCGGTCAGGGGCGTAGGGCGGTATGTCCCTGCCGGGCTGGTAGTGGGGTCCCTGGCGGATGTGGCGGATCACCATCGCCAGGTCCGCCGCCGCCACCATCGCCAGCGCGGCACACGCGGCGGCCCATTCCGGCCTGCCGGCATTGCCGAAGGCCACGGCTCCGGCGACCGTCCACAGCAACCCCCACAGCGCCAGGCCACAGCGTATTCTCAGCGGGCTGCGTGCATGAAGGGGCTCATTTCCTGTACGCATCGGAACCCATCTCCCACCTCCAGGATCCTCCCGGTCGACGAGCCAGTCACCTGTCCCTGGCACCTCTTTCCCTACTTTTCACCCTTTGTTCCTCGGCTTTGTCGGTCGTCGGGCGCGGGTCGCCGGCGGGGTGGCTGTTGATCCATGAGAGTCCGCCGATGTCGAGCAGTGATCGGGCTCGGGTTACGGCGACATAGGCCAAGCGCGCCTCGTCGATGTCGATCGGGCCGGGGACCCGGGTTCCGTCCTCGTCGCGCTCGTCGAGATCTTCGGGGCCGGTGAAATCGTCCGCGATGCGCACGCGCGCCCACTCCCGGCCCTTGGCCCGATGGGCCGTGGACACTGTCACCTCGGCGGAGTCCTCGGGGGAGAGCCGGTCCAGGGCGCACAGCAGGGCGCCGGTGCCGTGCTCGTCGACCAGCTCCACCAAGGGCAGCAGGTCTCGTCCGGCCGGGTCGAACTCCGCGTACTCGCGTAGTTCGCCCCAGGTCTCGAAGAGCATCAGCTCGGGGTGGGTGGTGCGGCGCCCGGACTCGAGGTCGTGAGCGGCGCGGGCGAGGGCGCCGAGTGCTTCGCCGCCGCCGGCCAGCGCGACCCGGCGGTCCGCGTCCAGCTGTCGTATCACCTCCACCATCGCTCCCGCATTGGTCCGGCACAGGACCGCGTCCGGCGCACGGGTCGTGCCCAACTCCGTCTCCAGACCGGGCGAACCTGTGAGCCGGATCGGTGCACCGATGATCGTGAGCCAGCGGTTGGCCTCGGCCGCGAGCGGTGGGCCGAAACGGAACGAGCGGGAGAGGCTGAGCTGTCTGCCGTCGAATCCGGTCATCACGTCGCGTGCGCCGCGCCAGCCGTAGATGGCCTGGGCGGAGTCCCCGACCAGTACCAGCTGAGCGTGGTCGCGCTGGGCCGTGAAGACCTGCTCGACCACGGGGTTGGTGTCCTGTGCCTCGTCAAGGAGCAGGAAGTCCGCCGGGATGACGGGATCGCGCAGCGCCCACATCTTGAGGTAGTGGTCGTGCTCGAAGCGGACCACGCCGTGACCGGGGTGCTGGAGATCGGCCCAGGCCTTGCGTGCGTAGGGAAGGGTGAGCTCGGCGAGCCGGGCACGCAGTGGCTCGGCTTCGGCTCCGCGCAGGGGCGGAACATGGTGCGGTGCGAGCTCCTTGTCGGGCGACTGGCAGAAGCGGGTGACGGTGCGCAGGGCCGTGTGGGAGAGCGCCCTGTGGGTGACCTTGCGCGCTCCGAGGCGTAAGGACATTTCTTCGTCGATGCCCAGGGCCGCGCCCGTGCGCCAGCCCGCTTGCCGAGGGGCCTTCATGCGCGCCTGGTAGTCCTTGCCCACGGCGGTGTAGGCGAGGGCATGGGCGGTCCCGCAGGTCACCTCGGCGGGGAAGGCCCTGGCGGCGTGGCGGGCGACAGCTCTGTTGAAGGCGATGTAGCGGCCCCGCCGGCCCTGCCGCCGGGCGGTGTGGGCGAGCAGGGCGAGGGTTGTTGTTTTGCCGGTCCCGGCGCCGGCCTGGATCACGAGATGCGCGCCAGTCGGGAAGGTCTCCGCCGCGGCGGTTTGTTCGTGCGTGGGGGTGTGCATGAGGGCTCCTCACTCACCTCGGTTGACTGATCACTGAGAGTGATGACGTCACTCACCGTAGCGGATTTCGGGGTGCGGGCAAGAAGATTTTCGTGGGCTGTGGATAAGCCTGGTCGGTGTGCCGAAAGCGCAGGTGGAGGGCGTTGTCAGTGCCGTCTGCTTCCATCGGGGTCAGGCAGCGGCGGTCGCGCGAGCGTCGGAGGCCCGGGCGCACGGCTGTTGCCGGCCGACCAAGGGCGGCAGGCGGTGCGCGCGCTGTCTCCGTCATGGCGCCGGGCGCGTGTCGCGACGGGGCGGAGCAGAGGGCGGGGGTGTGAACCGGTGATTCATCGCCCGCCACTCTCGGAGGCAGGCGCAGACGCGGGAGAGGGGGCGGGAGACGCAGTGGGTACGACCGTAGACTCGCAGGTCGGGGGCGTAGGAGCAGGGCGGGCGCGGCAGGCTCGGAGGGTGCCGCGACCGGGGCGGAACGACCAGGCGATCGACCAGGCGGCAGGGGATGGAATGGCGAGGCGGTGGGAGACGGCAGCGGGGGAGACCCGGTCGCCGGACGGCTCGCCCGCCGCCCTGCCCGGGGGCACGGGGCAGGGCCGCGGAATCGGCGAGGCCGCCCTGGCCGGCTGCGCCGTGGTCTTCCTGCCCGCCCAGCTGCCACGCGCCGGGAAGATCGCTTTCTGGAGTCCTGAGGGCGGGCCGCTCCCGGATCTCGCCGAGTCGGGAAGCGACGAAGGGGCGTGGGGCGGGCACGGGGCCGCCGAGCAGGGGGCGCTGACCGTCGCCCGCCGTCACGGGAACGGCGCCCGCAGTCGTACGGTCCCTGCCGTCCTGCTTCCGGTGGCCGAGGCCGTCCCCTTGCTGGTCGGTGCCCGGCACGACCCGACGGCTCACCCGGCCGCCGCCTGCTGGGGTGCGGCCACCCTGCATGCGCTGCACCTCGCCGCCCGCGGCCGGATGCTGCCCGGACTGACTCTGGAGGACACCGACGCCTGGCGCGCCGGCCCGCTCGACACCGAGGACATCGCGCACCTCCGGGCCATCGCCGCCGCCATGCCCGCCGAGGCCCATGCCGTGCCGATCCCTGGCAGCCGTCCTCTTCAGGTGACCGATCCCGCGGTCCTGGTACGGCTCTATGCGGACGCGGTCATCGACGCGCTGCCCCGCACGCCCGCCGCCGGACTGGTGGCCGGTGCCCCGTTCACCGCGAGCACGCCCCAGCACCTTCCCGGCGCCCGGGAATGGGCCGCCGAGGTCGCGGCCGGTGTCGACGCGGGCGTACGGCTCTCCCTGCGCCTCGACCTCGCCCCGCACAAGCTCTTCGACAGGGCGGAGGAGGGCGCGGCGGGCGGCACCGAGGAGCGCAGTGCGGCCGCCGCCGTCCTCCAGGTGCACAGCCTCACCGACCCCACCCTGGTCGCCGATGCCGGGGAACTGTGGGAAGGCGAAGGCCCCGACCACTTCGGGCCGCGTTCCCGGGTGGACACTCTCCTCGCTCTGCGCCGCGCCGCCCGCATCTGGGCCCCGCTCACCCGCCTCTTGGAGCGGCCGGTCCCCGACGTACTGCCGCTCGGTGAGGACGAGTTGTCCGACCTGCTGGGGGAAGCCGCGCCACGGCTGGGCGCCGCGGGAGTCACCGTCCACTGGCCCAGGGAAATCGCCCGCGGCCTGACCGCCGCTGCGGTGCTTCGCCCGGCGCCGGGCTCGGCCGCGGACGGCTTCGGCTTCTTCGATACCCGTGAACTGCTGCGATTCCGCTGGCAGCTGGCGATGGACGGAGTGCCGCTGACCGAGGCGGAAATGGACGCCCTCGCCGACGCCCACCGCCCCGTCGTCCGGCTGCGTGACCAGTGGGTCCTGGTGGACCCCGGGCTCGTCCGCAAGGCCCGTAAGCGCGAACTGGGCTACCTGGAGCCGGCCGACGCCCTCGCCGCGACGCTCAACGGCACCGCCGAGGTGGACGGCGAAGAGGTCGAGGTGGTGCCCCAGGGTGCCCTCGCCGCACTGCGCGGCCGCCTCACCACCGAGGCCCGCCCCCTGCCCCAGCCGCCCGGACTGCGGGCCACCCTCCGTGACTACCAACTACGGGGCATGGCCTGGCTCGACACCATGACCTCCCTAGGTATCGGCGGCTGTCTCGCCGATGACATGGGCCTGGGCAAGACCCTCACCGTCATCGCGCTCCATCGGCACCGGCGGCCGAGCGCCCCCGTCCTGGTGGTCTGCCCGGCCTCCCTGCTGGGCAACTGGCAGCGCGAGATCGAGCGCTTCGCCCCCGGTACGCCCGTACGCCGCTTCCATGGCGCCGGCCGTAGCCTCGACGGCCTCGACGGCGGCTTCGTGCTGACGACCTACGGGACGATGCGCAGCAGCGCCACCCAACTGGCCGGGCGGTCCTGGGCCTGGATCGTCGCCGATGAGGCCCAGCACGTGAAGAACGCGCGCTCCTCGACGGCCAGGGCGCTGCGCAGCATCAAGGCCCCCGCCCGGATCGCCCTCACCGGCACGCCCGTGGAGAACAACCTCTCCGAGCTGTGGGCCCTCCTCGACTGGACGACTCCTGGACTCCTCGGGCCCCTCAAGACGTTCCGCGCACTGCACGCCCGTGAGGTCGAGGGCGGCGAGGATCCGGCGGCGGCCGAGCGGCTGGCCAGGCTGGTGCGCCCGTTCATCCTGCGCCGTAAGAAGTCCGACCCGGGGATCGCGCCCGAACTGCCGCCCAAGACCGAGACGGACCACCCGGTAGCACTGGGGCGCGAACAGGCCGCGCTCTATCAGGCCGTCGTCCGCGAGACCCTCACCCGGATCGAGACCGCCGAAGGCATCGCCCGCCGTGGCCTGGTCATGAAGCTGCTCACGGCCCTCAAACAGATCTGCAACCACCCCGCGCAGTACCTGAAGGAGGCTGCGCCCGGTCTCGCCGCCCGCTCCGGGAAGCTCGAACTCCTCGACGAACTCCTGGACACCATCCTCGCCGAGGGCGGCGCCACCTTGATCTTCACCCAGTACGTGGGCATGGCGCGGCTGCTCGAACGGCACCTGGCCACTCGCGGCATCCCGGTGCAACTCCTGCACGGCGGCACCCCCGTCGCCGAACGGGAGAAGATGGTCGACCGCTTCCAGGCCGGGCAGGCCCCGGTCTTCCTGCTGTCCCTGAAGGCGGCGGGCACCGGCCTGAATCTGACCCGCGCCGGACATGTGATCCACTACGACCGCTGGTGGAATCCGGCGGTGGAGGAGCAGGCCACCGACCGCGCCTACCGGATCGGCCAGACCCAGCCCGTCCAGGTCCACCGGCTGATCGCGGAGGGCACCGTCGAGGACAACATCGCCCAACTCCTCACCGCCAAACGGGCGCTCGCCGACGCGGTGCTCTCCGGGGGCGAGACCGCGCTCACCGAGCTCTCCGATGCCGAACTGGCCGACCTCGTCTCCCTCAGGAGGCCCGGATGAACACTCGCCGCACCTCCGGGCGCGCCGCTGCCGCGGACCGGCTGGCCCGCGCGGACCGCTCCCGTACCTTCCCGCCCCTGCCGGTCCGGCCCGGAGCCCGGGGGCTGTTCGCCGAATCCTGGTGGGGCAGCGCCTGGCTGGACGCACTGGAGACCACCGCCCTCGACAGCGCCCGGCTCGCCCGCGGCCGCACGTACGCCCGCGACGGCCATGTCGACACCATCAACGTCACCCCGGGCCGCATCGTCGCCACCGTACGCGGCAGCAGGCCCCGGCCCTACAGTGCCGACATCCGCCTCCGGACCCTCAGCGACCAGGAGTGGGACGGCCTCCTGGATGCCATCGCCGCCGAGCCCGACCAACTGACCGCCCTGCTGGCCAAGAAGCTGCCCCGGGCGCTGGCGGACGGCGAGACGCCTCTGCTCCCCGGGCCGGGCGACCTCGCCCCCCGATGCTCGTGCCCCGACCACGGCAGGCCCTGTAAGCACGCCGCCGCCCTGTGCTTCCAGGTGGCCCGCCTCCTGGACGCGGACCCGTTCGTGCTGCTGCTGATGCGCGGCCGCGGCGAACGCGAACTCCTCGACGACCTCTCCCGCCGCAACGCCGCCCGCACCGCCCATGAAGCCCGCGCCCACACCGTCGCCACCACCGCGCCGCCCCCGCAAGGCCATGGGCCCGAGGCCCGTCCGGCGACACCAACTGCCGCGCCCGGACCGGCCGCTGAGACGGTCCCCGGCGAAACTGCGGTACCGGGGACGACGTCTGCCTCTCACGGCATCCTGGCCAGAGTGGCGCTCGCCGACCGCCTCCGGCCACCACTCCCGCCACCGCTGACGGCGCCCCCACAACCCGGCCGCCCGCCGGCCCTGCCGGACGGCGACGGCCTGCCCTTCGACCCCGCCGCCCTCGAATTCCTGGCAGCCGACGCCGCCGCCCGCGCCCACGCCTGCGTGACCGCCGCCGCGCCCCCGGGCCCCGGCTCCGGACGCCCGGCCGTCCACAGCCCGTTCCCGTCACTGCCCCCATGGGAGGACGCCATCCGCCTGACGGCCACCGCCCACCCCACCGCCGGCCTGACCTCCACCACCCGGGCCCTCTACCGCGACCTCGCCGCGGCGACCGGCCGAACGACCACGGAGGTGGCCCGTGCCGTCGCCGCCTGGCGGCAGGGCGGACCCGAGGGCCTCGCCCTCCTCGACACCACCTGGAACCCGCCGGCCGGTGACTTCGACCGGGCCCGCAGCGCCCTCCTCGCCGCGGACCTGCCGTCCCTGCGCCCGCGCCACAACCACCTCACCGACCCGGACCGCGGCATCCAGCTCCGTTTCGGCCACGACCACCGCTGGTATCCGTACGAATCCGAGCCCGGCACCGAGGACTGGTGGCCCACCGGCCCGGCCGACCCCGACCCCGTGGGCGCCCTCACCGCCCTGCTCGCGCGATGACTAACCTCGACGCCGTGGAAGGTCTCGACGCACTCACCCGGTCCCTCGCCCGGCGCACCCCCGAACAGCTCGCCGCACTCCTCACCCGCCATGCCGAGCCGCTCGCCCGCCGGCCCGCCCCCACCGAACTACGCGGCCTGGCCAGTGCCTTGTGGTCCTACGAAACCCTCCACCAACTGGTACTGCACCTCGACCACCCCCGGCTCCAGGTGCTCATCGCCACCGCCCGCATCAGCCAGGAACGCGCCCGGAATGCCGCCCCCGGCCCCGCGGCCCCCGCCCCGGGCGCCGACTACCAGTCCCTGATGGCGCACCGACTGTCCTTCGCCCACCTGGCCACCGAACCCGTCCCGCCCGAAGACGTCTTCGCCGCCCTCGGCGCCACCCCGCCCGGCCGCACCCGCACCGCCGCCGAAGCCGCCCTGCACGCCCTCTACGAGGACGGACTCGCCGCGCCCACCGAGGACGGCGCGATCGTCGTCCCGCCGCGCACCCCGCAACTCCTCGCCGCCCACGACCCCGGCCCGCTCCTCGCCGACGCCCCGCGCCCCGCCCCGGACGACCCCGCCGGTCCCGCCACACCCGCCGCATCCGTCCCGCCGACCTCGCCGTACGACGAATCCCGGGCCGCCGCGGCAACCCTCGCCGCCACCCTGGACCGCCTGCTGGCCTCCCTGGCGACGCAGCCCGCCGCGCTGCGCAAGTCGGGCGGGCTGGCCGTACGGGAGATCAAACGGCTGGCCAAGGCGGCCGGCGCCACCGAACCGCACACCCGCCTCCTCCTCGACCTGGCGCTCGCCGCCGACCTGATCGCCCTGACCCGCACCCCGTCCGGCATCACCGCGCTCCCCACCGGCGCCTACGACGACTGGCTCGGCCGCCCGCCCGGCGCCCGCCTCGCCCCCGTCCTGGCCGCCTGGTCGGGGCTGTGGGACATCCCCACCCACACCCCGTTCGGCGAGACCCCGACCGCGCTGGTCCGCGGCCACGACCGGCACGCGCCCGCCCTCCGGCACGCCCTCCTCGCCGCCCTGGCCGCCGTCCCCTACGGTGCGGGATCCCCCCTCCCGTCACTGCCGTTCACCGAACCCCCGGAGCAGGAGGCCGGCAGCGAGACCCACTGGAACGATCTCCTCCGGGCAGCGGACTGGCACCGCCCCCTCGCCGTCACCCACCAGCCGATGGCCGGCGAACGCGCCGCCCACACCCTCCACGAGGCCGCCTACCTGGGCATCGTCGCCCACGGCACCCTCACCCCGCTCGGCCGCGCACTGCTCACCGACCCCCGGTCGCTGGACCGGCCACTCGCCGATCTGCTGCCGCCGCTCCTCGAACAGGCCCATTTCCAGGCCGATCTGACCGTAGTGGTGCCCGGCCGCCCCGCCGCCGCGCTCGCCGCCCTGCTCACCTCCGCGGCCGACCGTGAATCCGAGGACCACGCCGTGACCTGGCGCTTCACGCCCGCCTCCGTACGCCGCGCACTGGACACCGGCCACACCGCCGACACCCTCCTGGCGGACCTCACCCGCGCCTCGGCGACCGGCACCCTGCCGCAGCCCCTCGACTACCTCATCCAGAACACCGCCCGCGCCCATGGCCGGATGCGCGTCCTGCCCGCCGCCTGCTGCATCCGCTCCGACGACGAGGCCCTCGTCAAGGAACTCGCCGCCCACCGAGCGCTGCACGACCTCGGTTTGCGGGCCATCGCCCCGACCGTCCTGGTCAGCGCCCGTCCGCCGGCCGCCACCCTGGACGCGCTGCGCGCCGCCGGCTACGCCCCGGCCCTGGAATCCGACACCGGCACCACGACCGTCGAACGCCTCCCCACCCACCGTGCCACGGCACCCGCCCCCACCCGTGACCACCGGGCGCCCCTCGCCCTCGCCCACCGCCTCCTGGGAGTCCCGGCACCACGCCAAGAGGCCACAAAGACCGACGGGGAGTGACCCGTTGGCGGAGGGGTGCGCCGCCGCCGTCCGCGGTGCCGGTGAGCCTCCTCGGCGACCGTCGGCGCGCCCGCCAGGGGCCGACCCGCGGTGCATACGTACGTGCCGTCAAGGAACGACGGCGGCCACCGAAGGAACGCGCCCAGGTCCTGGCGCCTGCCGTCAGCGGCCACCCCTCACCCGTCAGCCGGTTTCCGTCGGGTCGCCCAGTTGATCCGGCGCAGCGCCGTCGGCCCGAAGCTGAGCGGGCGGGGAAGGCGTCTGGCGGCGGGTGGGGAGCCGGGAGGGAGGGGTGGGGCCGGGGGCTGCCCCTGAGCGGGCGGCGCGGCCGAGAGCGCGGTGGCGGGCCGCGCCGAGAGGGCCGGGGCGGCACCGGCCGCCGGAGGGTGCGGACCGGCGGCGGACGGGCTTCCGGGCGCTGCTGTGAGAGGTGCCGGGAGCGGCTCGGGCGACGTCTGCCGGGCCGGTGCGCTGCCGGCCGTGGGCCGGGTCCGTGCCGTCCCCCGGAGCAGACCGAGTGCGGCGGTGGGGCGCAGCAGCGGGGCCGCGGGGGCGGGGGGCGCGAGGACGTCGAGGTAGGCGCGGCGGACGGCCCGGCCGGTCGTGGGGGAGGGGCGCGGTTCGCCGGTGGCCACGGACCACGGTTCCTGGGCGAGCCGTCCGATGGTCCGCTGCATCTTCCGGGCGAGGGACGGCTCGTCCATGCCGTGCCGTCGCAGTGCCCCGCGCAGCGCGGCGGCACCGTGGGCGGCGAGGGCGAGGCCCTGACCGCAGTCGTGGGCGAGCGAGACCACCGCGCCGCCGAGGGCGATGAACCCCGTCGGCCAGGAAGACAGTTGCTCATAGCGCCGCCGACGGTCCGAGGTGTCGCGGGTGAGCCGTACCTCGCTCAGCGGCTCGGCGTCGGCGATGAGGTCGGCGATGGCGGGGTGGCCCGTGCGGCGGGCGAACGGCACGAAGCGGCCCGCGTGTTCCGAGGGCCGGTCGTCCACGGTGCCGGTGAGCGTGACCAGCCAGCGGCCACCTTCGATCGGAACCAGCGTCGCCGTCCTCCCGGGAAACGGGCGGCGGGGCCGTGTGCCGGGGCCGGTGAGCGCCGAACGAGCAGTGAGCAGCGGGGAGTTCTCCGCGCCTTCGGTGGCGCGGAAGATCCGGGTCGCCGAGACGATCCCGGAGTCCGCCACGTCCTCGTGAGCTGCCGGCAACCCCAGCGTGGTCAGCCACTCCCGGGTGGTGGAGTGCCGGCCCGTGGCGTCCACGACGAGGTCGGCGTCCAGGAGGTAGCCGGCGCCGCTGGTGGTGTCCCGGACGCGCACCCCGGTGATGTGTTCGGCGGTACCGGTCAGTTCGGTGGCTTCGGTTCCGTCCAGGACGGTCACCCCCGGGAGGGCCGGCACCTGCCGGCGGATGACCCGGTCGAGCAGATCGCGGGAGCAGGCGAGGAGATACCGCGAGCGTGTGCGGCGGCCCGGCCGGCCCTTCGGGGAGCGGCCGGCGAACTCCGCCGGTAACGGCATCCGGCGGGCTCCCTCCGCCGTCCAGCGCGCGGCACTGCCGGGCAGCACGGCGTCGATCAGCCGGACCCCGTCCGCCGTCAACAACTGTGCGTGCCGGGCCTGCGGGAGGTCCGTGGGGTGGGCGGGGGTCCGCGGCAGCCGTTCCCGCTCGACGACGATGACATCGGCGTGTCCAGACAGGGCCGCGGCGGCGAGCATGCCGGTGAAGCCGCCGCCGAGCACCACGGCGAGGTAAGGGTGGGTGAACTTGAGCCCGTTGCTGCTCGACGCGTTCATGGGCAGTCCCTTTCTCGGCAGCGGCGCGCCGTTCCCCGGCGGGAGCGGGACACGTCCAGAAAGGGCGGTGCCGCATACGGTCGGGAACGTCGGCGGGCGGCGGCGATGACGGCGTCGGAGGCGGCCGCGAAGGAAGCCGTGAAGGATGCCGCCACCAAGGACGGCAAGGATGCGGAGGCGGTCCGCAGGAAGCGCAGTGCTGCCGGTGGAAGCGGCTGTGCGCGTTGTGGGTCCCGGGGGGGGGGGGGGGGGGGGGGGGGGGGGGGGGGGGGGGGGGGGGGGGGGGGGGGGGTGGGGGGGGGGGGGTTTTTTTTTTTTTCCCCCCCCCCCCCCCCCCCCCCCCCCCCCCCCCCCCCCGCCCCCCGATTTCCCCATCATGATTCCCCCTCAGGCCGTGCCCGCCCCGCCCTGCGCACAGCCACGTCCTCCTCCGCCACCCGCCCGTATCACCGGGGGCGGTGGGCGGGCACAACTGCCTCGCGGAGCGTGCTCCGCCCCGGGGGACGCGGCCGTCACATGTGGTCGACGGCGGACACATTTCGGGATCGTAGGCGGCGGCGATCACATCCGACAGCCGGGTTTGAGCGAGAGATGTGAGGCAGCCACCCCCGGGATACCGATGGGTAGATACGCAGCAAAACGGCGCAATGGGTAGAAACCGCCGTGGCGTTTTCTCGCGACGCGAGAAAGCGGGCGGGAAATTCTCGCGGGAAGAGGGGTGGGGGCGTCCGGAGCCCCGCATGGTTGGCGCGAAATGATCGGGTGACCGCGGGCAGTTGGCCGCCGTGCCTACCCTGTGCGGGCACCGCACTGGAGAACCCGAGGGAGAGTCGTGCGCGCGATTGTGATGCGAGAATTCGGCGGTCCGGACGTGCTGCGGCTCGAGGACGTGCCCGAGCCCGCGCCGCGCAGCGGTCACTCGCTGGTCGACGTGGCCCTGGCCGGCGTCAATTACGCGGATGTGCACGCCCGGGAGGACTCCTACCTCGCGCCCGTCGAGCTGCCGTACGTACCCGGCAACGAGGTCGTGGGGACGGTGGACGGGGGACGGCGTGTCGTCGGGCTGTGCCGCGGCGGCGGATACGCGGAACGGACGCTGCTGCACCGCCGGGTCACCTGGGACGTCCCCGACGCGATCAGCGACGAACAGGCCGTCGCCCTGGCGCTCCAGGGCAACAGCGCCTGGCATCTGCTGTTCACCTCGCTGCGGCTCACCGAGGGCGAGACCGTGGTCGTGCCCGCCGCGGCGGGTGGCGTGGGATCGCTGGCCGTCCAGCTCGCCGCGCGCGCCGGCGCCAAGGTCATCGGTCTCGCCGGTTCCCCGGAAAAGCGCGAACTGGCCGCGGAACTGGGCGCCCACGCGGTGGTCGACTCGACCGCCGAGGATCTGACGGAGCGCATCCTGGACGCGGCCGGCGGTCCCGTGGCGGCGGCGCTGGAGATGACCGGCGGCGTCACCTTCGAGCGGACCCTCGCCGCCGTCGCGCCGCGCGGCCGGCTCGCGGTGTACGGCTTCGCGGGCGGCGAGCTGGCGAGCGTGCCCACCCGGGAGCTGATGGAGCGGAGCCTCACCGTCTCGGGCTTCTGGCTGCCCCAGCTCTACGCGGACCGTACGGCGCTGCCGACGTCGATGCGGGCCCTGTTCGACGCGGTCGCCGACGGCACCCTCAAGCCGCTGACCGGCGCCGTCCACGGGCTCGGGGAGGCGGCACGGGCGCACCGTGAGCTGGCCGCCCGCACCCCGACTGGGAAGCTGGCGCTCGACGTCACCCGGTAATACGGGCGGACCGGGGGGCCGGACGGGTACCGGTGTAGGGGGAGCACTGTCCGGGGCCGTCCATCGGGAGCAGCGGGCAAAGAGGGCGGCCCGTACCGCACATGCCGCGCGCCTTCGGGCGCGGATCACTGCCAGGGGAGAGAGCACACGATGGGTCACAGCACCACAGCCACGGGCTCGCCGGCCACGGCCGCCGAGCCCGCCACCGGCGTGGCGCCGCGCACCGCGGGCCACTCCAAGAAGACCCGCCAGACGCCCAAGGGCACGCCGTCCGCGGGCTCCCGGACGTCGGGATCCGGCCATGCCGAGCGGGTCTTCCTCGTGCAGACGGCCTTCGCCGAGCTGGGCGGATCCGCCCACGGGCCCGGTGAGATCGCCGAATTCACCGGCCTGGACGACTCCGTCGTCTACCGCATCCTTCAGTCCGGTATCTACCAGCGCATCTTCGAGCGGGTGGACCGCGGCCTCTACCGGCTGCGGACCTCGGCCGCACAGCTCGCCTTCACCGCGCTCGACCACCGGATCGACGGCGAGATCTCGCAGACGGTGCTCCGCGAACTGCGGACGGCCACCGACAGCGGGCTGGCGTTCCTCTATATGGTGGCCCCGTTCTCCGGTGCCCAACGGCAGTGCGTCGACATGGCCGTGGGCGATTCCGACCTCGCGGAGCTGGGCATGACGCCCCGCGATGTGCTGTCCGTGACGCGGTCCCTGCGCACCGGTGCCTCCGGGCGGACGATCCTCGCCTACCTGCCGGAGGTGCTCCAGCAGCGGGTGCTGGCCGAGCCGGTACCCGACCAGGCGGGCCCCGGTGTCTTCCGCGACAACGCCGCCCTGCTGGACTCCCTCGCGGAGGTGCGCGACCTCGGCTACGCGCTCGGGTACGAGGAGTGCATGGCCGGCTGGAACTCCTGCGCGGCGCCGATCATGTGGGACGGCTCCATCATGGGAGCGGTGCTGCTCCTCAAGCTCAAGTCCGTGATGCCGGTGGCCCCCGACGGCGTCATCGAGGCGACGAAGGAGGCGGCGGCCGAACTCAGCCGCTACGGAGCGGCCCGCCCGGCCGCGGACCAGGCCTGACCCGCGGCCCCCGGCCGCCCGCCGCTTCATGAGCCGGCCCGCGCCGGGTGGCCGTGCAGAATGGCGGGGTGCGGCTCGAAGCGATCACCTGGGAACGGCTCACCGACGCGCTCGCCGAGCGGCTCGTCGCGATGCCGGCGAAGGACGGGAGCCCCTGGCTGCGGGTGGCCGTCGACGGGGCTCCCGCCGCCGCGCCCGGAGAGCTGGCCGCCCGGCTCGCCGAGGCGCTGCGGCTGCGGGGGCGGGCGGTGCACAAGGCCGGCACCTTCGGCTTTCTGCGCCCCGCCTCGCTGCGGCTCGAATACGGCCGGGAGGACCCCGATGCCTACCACGACGAGTGGTTCGACCGGCAGGCGCTGTGGCGCGAGATCTTCCAGCCGCTGGAGCCGGGCGGCACCGGGCGGGTGCTCCCGGACCTGTGGGATCCGGTGGCGGACCGGGCGACCCGCAGCGCGTACGTGGAGCTGCCGCCCGGCGGTGTCCTGCTGTTGCACGGTCCCCTGCTGCTCGGTCACTGGTTTCCCTTCGATCTCTCCGTCCACCTGAAGCTGTCGCCGGCCGCGCTCGCCCGCCGCACCCCGGAGGACGAGCGCTGGACACTGCCCGCCTTCGCGCGCTACGAGGCCGGGACCCGGCCCGAGGAGGTGGCGGATGTCGTCGTACGGGCCGACGATCCGCGCCGCCCGGCCTGGAGCGGACCGGGGTGAGCGTCCGCCGCGTCCGAAGTGGCCGTCCCGGCACGCGCGTTCGTCGCCGCCGGGCGCCGCTCTCGGACGAGCTGCCGAATCAACTCCTGGGCGCTGCCGCCGTCTTGCGAAAGCTCCCGATTCCTCGCGGCCCCGGACATATTTCTCCCCCTCCCCGGGCGGCCCCGACGGCCGTTCCCCCGCGGTAAAAACCGTACGGCCGACCACTGACAATCGTCCGTGCGGACGCCGGGCGCGGACCGCTGACCGGCGCTTGTGGGGCGGCGGTTAGCGTGGCCCTGTGACGACTTCATTTCCTGCATCCGACGAGCCCGAAGCGCTGCCCGGCAGCCAGGGCCCCACCGCCACCGTGGAGGCCCGGCCGCGCTCGGTCGGCACCGTGACGATGACCTACGCGCCGGACCCGGACGGCGACCCGGACCCCGGCGAGATCGTGTGGACCTGGGTGCCCTACGAGGAGAACGACGGCCGGGGCAAGGACCGTCCGGTACTGGTTGTCGCCCGGGAGCCGGGCGGCACGCTGCTGGCCGTGCAGCTGTCCAGCAAGCGGCACAACAACGACTGGGACTGGGTCCCGATAGGGGTCGGCCCATGGGACCGCGCGGGGCGCGACTCATGGGTCGCCGTGGACCGGGTGCTGCGGGTGCACCCGGCCGGGATGCGGCGCGAGGCCTGCGCCCTGGACCGGGGCCGCTTCAACCTGGTCGGCAACCGGCTGCGCGAGCGCTACGGCTGGCGCTGACGGCGCCGGTGGCGGCGTCTCAGGCGGCCGCCAGGGCCAGCAGCTTGGTGACGGTGTTCCAGTTACGGGCGGTGGCGGTGACCCCGAGCGGTGCCCGGCTCACCGCGTCGGCCAGCTTGGAGCGGCCGATGCCGCCGGGGCACCACAGATACAGTTCACGCCCGATCAGCCGGTACTGATCGGGCGTGAACGCGTCCGGGTCGAGCGCGTCGAGCCGGGAGGTGTCGGCCGGCACCGCCGACAGGAACGTGACATGGAGGCTCTTGGGCTCCGGCACGGCCTGCGGAAACGGGTTCGCGGCGACGACGGCGGCCAGCTCGTCACCGGTCCGGACGATCACCGGCACCGTCAGGCCGAGCTCGGCGGCGATCCGGTCATGGATCACCCGGGCCGTCTCCTCCGGCGGTGTACCGGGGTCGGCGAAGACGATATTGCCGGTCTGGAGCAGCACCGAGACATCCTCGTAGCCCAGCGACTCGGCCAGTGCCAGCTGCTTCGCCTTGGGGAAGGAGTTGTGGCCGCCGACGTTGATGCCGCGGAGCAGAGCGATCTGACGGGACATGACGCTGCCCTTCAGGAGAGCCGGCCTCGGCGAGGCCGGACGACGGTCGGGATCAGAAGAGCGGGGCGGGCAGCACACCTTCCAGGGCCAGCAGCAGGCGCTTGGTCTCCAGACCGCCGCCGAAGCCACCGATCCCGCCGTCACTGGCCACGACCCGGTGGCAGGGGACGACGACCGGCAGCGGATTGGAACCCATCGCCGCCCCCACGGCACGGGCGGCGCCCGGCTCCCCGACCCGGTCGGCGAGGTCCTGATAGCCGACGACGCTGCCATAGGGGACGCCGTCGGCCAGGGCATGCAGGACCCGGGCGTGGAAGCCGGAGGACAGCGACCAGTCCAGGGGGACGGTGAAGGACCGCAGCTCCCCGGCGAAGTAGGCGGTCAGCTCGGCGGTGGCCGTCGTCAGATGAGGTATCTCGGCGAGGGGCGGCCCGCCGAAGAACTGCTCCAGACGGGCCAGCGCACCGCGGGTCGTCCGCTCGTCGGCATGGAAGACGACCTGGACCAGGCCCTTCCGGGTCGCGGCGAGCAGCAGCGGGCCGATGGGGGTCGTCAGCCGCTGCCAGGCCCAGTCGCGCCGCGCCGCCGCGTCCGGTGCCGCCTCCGGCGGGGTCGCCGGCCCGGAATCCTGCTCTGCATACGTCACCTGATCAGGGTAGGACGCACCACTGACAACGCGACGGGGAACGGCCGGCACCCGCCGCCCGCTCCCCGTCGCCGGTCGCCGGTGGCTCAGTCGTCGTCGTGCTTCTCCAGGGCGTCCCGCACCACGTCGGGCTTGTTGGTGATGATCCCGTCGACGCCCAGACCGGCGGCCCTCACCGCGACCGCCGGGTCATCGACGGTCCAGGTGTACAGGTCCAGCGCCCGGCGGTGCGGGCCGCGCAGACCGTGCACGGCGGCGACGTACTCCCGGGTGACCGCCGTGTGGACGGGGTTGATCTGGTCGCAGTACTTCGCGAACTTCGGGAGGTCGGCGACGGAGGGATTGCCGAGGAAGCCCGTCTTGAGGTCCGACCGGAGGGTGTGCACGGTCTTGATGGCGTCGGCGTTGAAGCTCTGGATGATCAGGCGGTGCTTCACGTGCGCCTTGTCCAGCCAGCCCGCGCGGCGCAGCTCCGTGAGGGTCTGGAGCTCGATGCCCGGGTAGAGCTCCGGCGACTTGAGCTCCATCAGGAGGCTCTGGTCGTTGTGCTCGACCTCGTCCATGTAGTCCTCCAGGGTCGGCACCCGCTCCCCCCGGAACTTCGGCCCGAACCAGCTGCCCGCGTCCAGCTTCTCGATCTCGTCGAGGGTGAAGTCCGAGACGTTCCAGGGCGAGCGCCCGGGGAAGACCTGCTCGACGTTCGTCGTCCGGGCGAGCGTGTTGTCGTGGAGGATGACCAGCTCGCCGTCCTTGGTGCGCTGTACGTCGTTCTCGACCCACTCGATTCCGAGCCGGTCGGCCGCGTCGATCGCGGCGAGGGTGTTCTCGGGCGCGTACGACGAGGCGCCGCGGTGGGCGACCGTCAGCGGAGTGTGTCCGGCCGGCGCGGCCTGGGCGGCGGTCGGGGAGAGGGCGAGCGTGGACAGACCCATGAGCGCACCGGCGACAACGGTGGCGACGGGGCGAATACGCATACGGGCTCCTCGTGGCGTCGTGGACGTGAGCTGACGTGAAGTGAGGTGAACCGGGTCGGACGGACAGAGGCTCGCAGCCGGGCCGTAGCGGGAGGCGGTCGTGTGGTGTCCGGGACCTGAACGAGACGTGGCCGGTGTTCCGTTCTGGAGCGTCGCGCAGTTGCAGGATGCCCGGATCAGCCCTGCCACAGACGTACGCTCCGCCGCCGTCCAACTTGCCGGAGGCGCGGCATCCGCGCATCTTGGCCGATGATGCGTCACCCCTCGTGCTTCTGACCGGTTTTGGTCGAACAGCTCGCTGGACGGACCGGCGCGGCGGGTTCCGGGCGCGGGCGCGACGCGCTCACGGGCTTGCCTCCGGCCGGGAACAAGAGGAGCCCCGGGGACGCAGGTGGCGCGTCCCGCGCGGTGTCCCGTGCGCTCTCACCCCGCGGCGTTCCCGGCCCGCCGGGCACCGCCACCTCACCGCCCCGGGCGCCGCGTCGGCCCGCCACCGCCCCGCGCCGCCGCATCAGCTCCCCGCCGCCCCGCCGCGCTGCGCCGCCCGCCGCCCCGCACCCGCCACCGCGGCCCGCCGCCTCGCCCGCCCCCGAACCCCCGACGTCCGCCGCTGAACGCCCGGCGCCCGCCGCGGGCACCGGCCGCCCCCGCGGTAAAGCCGCAGGTCGGAGCATTGACGACGTCGGTTGTCAGTGCTGGGTCGTACGGTGGATCCCATGCGGCCCGTATCAAAGATCGAACGCACGGTGGCGCCCTTCGAGGTCGTCAGCCCCTACCAGCCCAATGGCGACCAGCCGGCGGCTATCGCCGAGCTGGAGCGGCGCATCCGCGGGGGTGAAAAGGACGTCGTCCTGCTGGGTGCGACCGGCACCGGCAAGTCGGCGACCACCGCGTGGATGATCGAGAAGCTGCAGCGCCCGACCCTCGTGATGGCGCCCAACAAGACCCTCGCGGCCCAGCTCGCCAACGAATTCCGCGAGCTGCTGCCCAACAACGCCGTCGAGTACTTCGTCTCCTACTACGACTACTACCAGCCCGAGGCGTACGTCCCGCAGTCCGATACGTACATCGAGAAGGACTCCTCCATCAACGAGGAGGTCGAACGGCTGCGCCACTCCGCGACGAATTCGCTGCTCACCCGGCGTGACGTCGTCGTGGTCGCCTCGGTGTCCTGCATCTACGGCCTGGGCACCCCGCAGGAGTACGTCGACCGGATGGTGCCGCTGAAGGTCGGCGACGAGATCGACCGCGACCAGCTGCTGCGCCGCTTCGTCGACATCCAGTACACCCGCAACGACGTGGCCTTCACCCGTGGCACCTTCCGGGTGCGCGGCGACACCATCGAGATCTTCCCGGTCTACGAAGAGCTGGCCGTGCGGATCGAGATGTTCGGCGACGAGATCGAGGCGCTGTCCACCCTGCACCCGCTCACCGGCGAGGTGATCAGCGACGACCGGGAGCTGTACATCTTCCCGGCCAGCCACTACATCGCCGGCCCCGAGCGGATGGAGCGGGCCATCGCGGGGATCGAGGCCGAGCTGGCGGACAGCCTCGCCACGATGGAGAAGCAGGGCAAGCATCTGGAGGCCCAGCGGCTGCGGATGCGCACGACGTACGACATCGAGATGATGCGGCAGATCGGCTCCTGCTCGGGCATCGAGAACTATTCGATGCACATGGACGGCCGTGACCCCGGCTCCGCGCCCAACACCCTCATCGACTACTTCCCGGACGACTTCCTCCTGGTCATCGACGAGTCGCATGTCACCGTCCCGCAGATCGGCGCCATGTACGAGGGCGACGCCTCACGCAAGCGGACCCTGGTCGAGCACGGCTTCCGGCTGCCGTCGGCCCTGGACAACCGGCCGCTGAAGTGGGAAGAGTTCCTGGAGCGCATCGGCCAGACCGTCTATCTGTCCGCGACCCCGGGCTCGTACGAGCTCGCCCGGGGCGACGGCTTCGTGGAGCAGATCATCCGTCCGACCGGCCTGGTCGACCCGGAGGTGGTGGTCAAGCCCACCGACGGGCAGATCGACGACCTGGTGCACGAGATCCGTACGCGCACGGACAAGGACGAGCGCGTCCTGGTCACCACCCTCACCAAGAAGATGGCCGAGGACCTCACGGACTACTTCCTCGAGCTCGGCATCCAGGTCCGCTATCTGCACAGCGACGTGGACACCCTGCGCCGGGTGGAGCTGCTGCGGGAGCTGCGATCGGGTGAGTACGACGTCCTGGTGGGCATCAACCTGCTGCGGGAGGGCCTCGACCTTCCCGAGGTCTCCCTGGTGGCCATTCTGGACGCCGACAAGGAGGGCTTCCTGCGCTCCGGTTCGGCGCTCATCCAGACCATCGGCCGCGCGGCGCGCAACGTCTCCGGACAGGTGCACATGTACGCCGACAAGGTCACCCCGGCGATGGCGAAGGCCATCGAGGAGACCAACCGCCGCCGCGAGAAGCAGCTGGCGTACAACAAGGAGAACGGCATCGACCCGCAGCCGCTCCGTAAGAAGATCGGCGACATCGTCGCCACCCTCGCCCGCGAGGAGATCGACACCCAGGAGCTGCTGGGCACGGGCTACCGCAAGGCATCCGAGGGCAAGGAGGCCAAGGGCAAGGCACCGGTCCCGGCGCTCGCCGCCAAGGGCGTGAAGGGCAAGGGCGGCAAGGCGGGCGCGGAGCTGACGGACCGTCCCGCCGCCGAACTGGCCGCGCTCATCGAGGAGATGACGGAGCGGATGCGCGCCGCCGCGGCGGAGCTCCAGTTCGAGGTCGCCGCCCGGCTGCGCGACGAGGTGGGTGAACTGAAGAAGGAGCTGCGGCAAATGAGGGAGGCCGGGGTGAAGTAGAGGGGGCCGGCGTGCGCTGAGGGGTGGCCGGGGAGGATACGCGGCCGGGCCGTCCGGGTGGCGGCCCGCACCGTTCCGGGGCGGGTATCGCCGCACGTGAGCGCGGTGTGCTCAGCGGACCGGTGTGTTGCAGAAGCGCCACAAAACGCGGGCCTTGTGCGTGCCCGGCCCGCCGCCGTGCGTAGGGTCGAAGGGCCGCCGGAAAGCTGGGCGGGGACATACGAGAGAGGGGACGGCGCGTGTCGGTCAATTTGTCCAAGGGGCAGGGCATCAGCCTGGAGAAGTCCGACGGAGGAGCCCTGACCGCGGTGCGGATGGGGCTGGGGTGGCGCTCGGCGCCGCGCCGTGGCCTGTTCGGGCGGCGGACCAGCGAGATCGACCTGGATGCCTCGGCGGTGCTGTTCGCCGACAAGAAGCCGATAGACGTCGTCTTCTTCCAGCACCTGGTCAGCGATGACGGCGCGGTCCGGCACACCGGCGACAACCTGGTCGGCGGCGCGGGCCAGGGCGGCGACGACGAGGCGATCCTGGTCGACCTGGCGCGGGTGCCGGTGCACATCGACCAGATCGTCTTCACCGTCAACTCCTTCACCGGCCAGACCTTCGCCGAGGTACAGGACGCCTTCTGCCGTCTGGTGGACGAGACCACCGGCCAGGAGCTGGCCCGTTACACCCTCACGGGCGGCGGCGACTACACCGCACAGGTCATGTCCAAGGTGCACCGCACGGGCAGCGGCTGGCAGATGACCGCCATCGGTGAGCCCTGCGTCGGCCGCACCTTCCAGGACCTCGTGCCGGCGATCGTGCCGCACCTGTAGTCACCACCGTCGTGGCAGCGCGCACCGGGCCGCGCCGCCGCCGCGCCGGGCCCGAGCCCGGCGTCCGGCCCGGGGAACGCCATCACTACCAGGGGGAACAACGATGACGGCCGAGCTGGTCCGGGGGCAGAACCATCCACTGGACCGGACGCGGGTGGAGATCCGGGTGGCGGCGGGCGGTCCCGTCGTGGCCGGGGTGACCCTCGGCGACGAGCAGGGCAGGCTCTCCGGGGCCGAGGCGGTGGCCCACCCGGGCGCGCCCCGCCGCACCGGCATCGAGGTTCCCCGCCAGGCGGCCGCCGAGCACCGCATCGCGGTGGATCTCGACGCGCTGCCCGCCGCCGTCCACCGGGTGAGCGTGCTGTTGGCGCTGCCCAGCGGGATCGGCGGGCTGACCGCCTTCGGTGCCGCCGCCGCGCCCGCCGTCACGGTCACCGGCCTCGACGGCAGCGGCATCGTCCGCTACACGATCACCGGTCTGGGCGCCGAGTCCGCGGTCGTGGCCGTGGAGCTCTACCGCAGGCAGGACGCCTGGAAGGTGCGTGCCGTGGGCCAGGGCTACGCCGACGGCCTCCCGGCGATGCTGCGGGACCAGGGACTGCCCCAGGCGGCGGAGCTGGCCGCGGAGATCGAGGAAGCGGTCGGCCAAGGGCAGGCCCGTGCGGTCCCCGCACCCGCCCCCATGACGGCCGGCCGGTCCGAACGGCCCGGCACCGGCCCGTCCGCCGCGCCCGCCCAGGACCGGCCGTCCCCCGCACCCACCACGGCAGCTGACGGCCCGACACCTTCCGGGGCCGGAGCCGGGACCGGAGCTGGAGCCGGAGACGCCTCCGGGACCGGAGCCGCAGCAGGCCCCGGGACCGGCGTAGGCGCGAAGTCCGCCGCCGGCGCCAAGGCCGGAGACCTGCCGCCCACCCCGGCGGCCGGCGGCCCCATCGACTACCGGCACCCGCGCCGCCGCAGCACCCCCACCCCGGCCGCCCCCGCCCCGTCTTCCCCGCGGCCGGCCGGCCCGCCCCCTTCAGCCACGGGTCCCACCGCACCGGACGGCTCCCCGCTGCCGGTGGCCGGTGACGCCGCCGGTTGGAGCATGGACGAGCGGCTCTACAACCAGGTCTGGGGCATGTTCGAGGACCTGGCGCGCTCGGTCGCCGCCTACCGCAGTGCCGCCGACTTCGCCGAGACCCGCCTGGAGCAGGAGCTCGACCGGGCCCTCGCCGACCCGCGCGCCCGCCTCGGCACGGCGGGCGACGCCGCGCGCGCCACCGCCCGCGACCAGCACGCCACCCTCGTCACCCAGGCCCGCGCCGCCCTCGACCGCGACCTCGCGCAGCTGACGGCCGAGTCGGAGGTCGTGGAGCCCGCGCTGCCGCCCGCCTTCGCCCGCTGGGACAACCCCGTATGGCAGGGCTACCACGTCCCGGTGGAGCGCCCGATGGCGCTGCGCCTGGGGGATCTGCACCTCCCGGAAGTCCTGGACCTGCGCATTCCCATGCTGGTGCGGCTGCCGCTGGAGCGCGGCCTGTGGATCGACAGCGGCCCCGACAGCTATGGCCGTCCCGGCCCCGACCGTGACATCGGCCGGCGGGAGCTGCCCGGCGCACTCACGGACGGGGCGCCCGACGAGACCGAGCTGCGCCGCCTGGCCATGGAGTCGGCCGTCGCGATCGCCGCCCGGCTGCTCGCCATCCACCCGGCCGGTGACTTCGCGGTCCAGGTCATCGACCCGGCCGGAGCCGCCGCACCCGCGCTGGCGCCGCTGGTGGAGAGCGGTGCGCTGCCCGCCTACCCCCTGCCCGGCGCCAAGGGCGTGGCGGCGGTCCTGGAGGAGCTGACCCGGCGGGTGGAACTCGTCCAGATGGCCGTGCGCCATCGCGCCGCGGACGCGCTGCCGGCGGATCTCGACACCGCCGAGCAGCTGCTGATCGTGCATGACTTCCCGCACGGCTTCGACGACCGTGCCCTCACCCGGCTCCGCTATCTGGCCGACGAGGGGCCGGCGGTCGGGGTGCATCTGATGCTGGTCGCCGACCGCGCCCAGAGCCGGGAGTACGGCCCGGTCCTGGATCCGCTGTGGCGCTCCCTGCTGCGCCTCACTCCGGTGCCCGATGCGCATCTCGCCGATCCCTGGGTCGGCCATGCCTGGACCTACGAGCCGCCGCTCGCCCCGCCGGGCAGTCAGGTGGTGCGTCAGGTGCTGGGCCGGCTCGCGGCGGCCCGTCGACCCTCCTGACCAGCCATTTTACCCTTTTCTTTACTATTCCTTGGGCTTCCTTTACGCTTCTTGGTGCGGAGGGGAGTATTCCCACCACGACGTACCCGTCATCACGGATTGCGAGTGTGACGAGATCCCGGGGCGTCGGTCCCGTCCCCCTTCGGGCGGACGGGGCGGAAGAGACCTCCGGCAGCGACGACGCTGTGAGTGCCGTACGACTCTGCCGGAGGAGCAGTGGACGTTTCCCTGAACCTGTGGGTGCTGACCATCCTCGGTCTCTGCGCCCTGATCGCCGCCGACTTCTTCATAGGCGGCCGCAAACCACACGAGGTCTCCCTCAAGGAGGCCGGAATCTGGACCGGTGTCTGGATCGCCCTCGCCGCGCTGTTCGGCGTCGGGCTGCTGCTCTTCGGCGGCACCGCACCGGCCGGTGAGTTCTTCGCCGGATTCATCACCGAGAAGTCCCTGAGCGTCGACAACCTCTTCGTCTTCGTCCTGATCATGGCGAAGTTCGCGGTCCCGGCGATCTACCAGCAGCGGGTGCTGATGGTGGGTGTGCTGATCGCGCTGGTGCTGCGGGCCGGCTTCATCGGCGCGGGCGCCGCGATCATCGCCAACTTCTCCTGGATCTTCTACCTCTTCGGCGCGTTCCTCATCTGGACCGCGTGGAAGCTCATCAAGGAGGCACGGGCCGAGGAGGAGGACGAGGAGTTCGAGGAGAACCGCTTCCTGAAGATGGTCGAGAAGCGCTTCCCGTCGACCGACCAGTACCACGGCACCAAGCTGTTCATCGTCGAGAACGGCAAGCGGCTGATGACGCCGATGCTGATCGTCATGCTGGCGATCGGTACCACCGACGTCCTCTTCGCCCTGGACTCCATCCCGGCGATCTTCGGCCTCACCCAGGACCCGTACATCGTCTTCACCGCCAACGCCTTCGCCCTGATGGGTCTGCGGCAGCTGTACTTCCTGATCGGCGGACTGCTCAAGAAGCTGGTCCACCTCTCGTACGGCCTGTCGGTCATCCTGGGCTTCATCGGCGTGAAGCTGGTGCTGCACGCACTCCACGAGTCCGGCGTGCCGGTCCCGGAGATCAGCATTCCGGTCTCGCTGGGCGTCATCTGCGCGGTCCTGATCGTCACGACCATCACCAGCCTGCGCGCCTCGAAGAAGCAGGCCGCGGCCGAGGCCACGGCCAAGGAACACATAGACGCCTGAGGCCGGTACCAGGCCCCGAAGAGCGTCGACGGCGCCCGGTTCCCGCTCCCTCCAGGGGCGGGGGCCGGGCGCCGCTGCTGTGCAGGAGGACGGGCTGCCGTCCGGCGTGCTACCAGCCGCGCTTGCGCCACTCCGCGAGCTGCGGACGCTCGGCGCCGAGCGTGGTGTCGTTGCCGTGGCCCGGGTACACCCAGGTCTCGTCGGGCAGTTCGCCGAAGAGCTTGTGTTCCACGTCGTCGATGAGGCGGGCGAAGTTCTCGGCGCTGCCGAAGGTGTTGCCGACACCGCCGGGGAACAGGCAGTCCCCGGTGAACAGATGCGGGGCGCCGTGCGGATCGTCGTAGACCAGCGCGATGCTGCCCGGGGTGTGCCCGACCAGGTGGCGCGCGGTCAGTTCGACCCGGCCGACGGTGAGGGTGTCGCAGTCCTCGACCGGCACGTCCGTGGGGACGGGGATGCCCTCGGCGTCGTACCGCCCCGCGTAGGTCCGCGCGCCCGTCGCATCGACGATCTCGCGCAGCGCGCCCCAGTGGTCACCGTGCCGGTGAGTGGTGACCACGGAGGCGATACCGCTGTCGCCGATCAGTGAGAGGAGGGTGTGCGGATCGGCGGCCGCGTCGATCAGCAGCTGCTCATCGGTCGCCCGGCACCGCAGCACATAGGCGTTGTTGTTCATCGGACCGACCGCGACCTTGGAAATCATCAGGTCGGTCAGCTCGTGCACGTCGGCCGGTCCGCCGACCTTCACTGCTCCGCTGTAACCCATGTCACCACTCTAGAGCGGCGGTACAGCAGGCAGTACGCAGCCGTGGCTGTCCAGTTCGGCGCCGTCACCACGGCCGGTGAGCCAGCCGACCAGGTCGGCCGCCGAGCCCGTCACCACCAGGGGCGCGGCCGCGGCGTCCGGTCCGGTGGGCGTGCGGCCGGTGCGCCACCGGCGGCCGTCGTGGGCGCACAGCTCCAGCGGGGGCAGGTCCGGGTGCCCCGCGAATTTGATCGCGGACAGAAAGTCCAGCTCACGGTCGATGAACGCGGGCGACAGCTGATCGACGGTGTGGCCGACGCCGAGGTCGACATGGTGCAGTTCGAGCTCGGCCAGCCGGCGCAGCGGCAGCCGGTCGGCCCGCTCGACCACGCCGTTGCGCATCTCGACCTCGAACGCCCGGCGGGCCTCCGGCAGCGCCTCCATCGCCGCGTCGAACCGCGCGGCGCTCTCCCGGAGATCCTCCAGCTGCGCCGCCAGCGGACGGTCCGCACCCTGCTGGATATCGCGCTCGCGCGCCTCGGCACTGACGTACATCGGTGTCCGCACATCCGTACGCGCCCAGGTGAGGAGGTTGCCCAGCGCGTCCGCGTTGCGCGCCAGATGGGCGAGGACATGGCCGCGGGTCCAGCCGGGGAGCAGCGACGGTTCGCCGATCGCCGCGTCGTCGAGCTTGCTCACCGAGACCAGGAGCCGGTCGGTGGCCTCGCGGACGGCTGCCACATCGTGCGGGAAGTCAGGCGGGGTGAGGGTCATGGTGCGACGCTAGCGCCGTCGGGGCGGGTGCGGGAGTCGGCCGGCGCCGGTCGGGGCGTACGCGGGCGGTGCGGGCGGCGCATATCAGCCGCTTGGTCCGGCAGGTCCGCGCCACCCGCCGCGCCGGTCAGGCGGCCGCGCCGTCCGGCGTGCCGAACCAGCTCCGGAGCGCCGAGGCCGGCTCGTCCCGGGTGTCCTGGGCGCCGGAGTCCGCAGCCCAGGCGGTGCAGCCGTCCGGCCGCACCGGCAGCCCGGTCAGGCCGGGACGCCCGGGGCAGCCCGCGGTGCGCACCCGCACCCGGTCGCCGTACCCCGCGGCGCATGCGCGGACCCCCGCGTCACCGGCGAGATCGAGCAACAGCCCGCGCCCGTCGTGCAGATGGTCGGTGAGCCGGGTGCCGTCGGAGAGTTCCAGGTCCGGCGCGCCGCGGCCGGTCAGCGGATGGTCGCCGGGCAGGTCGTAACGCTGTCGCCGAGAGCACCTTGTGGATCCTGACGCCCGGCACCCCGGACACCTTGCGCAGGAACTCCTCCAACTCCCCGGCTCTGCGGGCGCGGGGGCGGGAGGCGGTCGAGGAGACGGAGGGCGCGCGCGCCGCGCTGCTCGCCGAGGGCGCGGGGGTGACGCGGAGCGGTCAACGGTCATGACGCACGGCTGGGGGCGGCGCTGATCATCGCGGCGATCCGGGTGGCATACGTCGACGCACGGCCCGGCAGCTCGCGGGTGACCCGGTGGACGAGGTGGCCGTTGAGCACGCGGAGGTGCTGCGGCGCACGTTCGATGCGCTGGAGCGGGCGCTGCCCGGCTTCGCTTGACGGGGGCGTTTCCGCAGCGTATGGGCTTGCGGCGGGGCGGGAAGATTGTGCGGCCGCCACACGTTCGGGTGAAGAGGACTTGCGAGTCCGGTAAATCGAATGCGCGTGCTATAAGCTCGTGTGTGGCATCCCAAAGACAGTGCCGCGGCGGGCCCCCTACCCTGGGTCGGGGCTCCGCTCGCTCCGCCGCCCCTGCTCACTCCGAGCGGCGGACGCAGAGCCGCGGCCCCCGCCCCCCTCAAGAAAGGTGCCGACCGGCGTGGCCGACCGTCTCATCGTCCGTGGCGCTCGCGAGCACAACCTCAAGAACGTCTCGCTCGACCTCCCCCGCGACTCCCTCATCGTCTTCACGGGGCTCTCCGGGTCGGGCAAGTCCTCGCTCGCCTTCGACACGATCTTCGCCGAGGGGCAGCGGCGTTATGTCGAGTCGCTCTCCTCCTATGCCCGGCAGTTCCTCGGGCAGATGGACAAGCCCGATGTGGACTTCATCGAGGGCCTGTCCCCCGCGGTGTCGATCGACCAGAAGTCCACCTCGCGCAACCCGCGCTCGACGGTCGGCACGATCACCGAGGTCTACGACTACCTCCGCCTGCTCTTCGCCCGGGTCGGCAAGCCGCACTGTCCCGAGTGCGGACGGCCGATCGCCCGGCAGTCGCCGCAGGCCATCGTCGACAAGGTGCTGGAGCTGCCCGAGGGCAGCCGCTTCCAGGTGCTCTCCCCGCTGGTGCGCGAGCGCAAGGGCGAGTTCGTCGATCTCTTCTCCGACCTCCAGACCAAGGGCTACAGCCGGGCGCGGGTGGACGGGGAGACCATCCATCTCGCCGAGCCGCCGAAGCTGAAGAAGCAGGAGAAGCACACCATCGAGGTGGTCGTCGACCGCCTCACGGTCAAGGAGACCGCCAAGCGGCGGCTGACCGACTCCGTCGAGACGGCGCTCGGGCTCTCCGGGGGCATGGTCATCCTCGACTTCGTCGACCTGGACCCGGACGACCCGCAGCGCGAGCGGATGTACTCGGAGCATCTGTACTGCGCCTACGACGACCTCTCCTTCGAGGAGCTGGAGCCGCGCTCCTTCTCCTTCAACTCGCCCTTCGGCGCCTGCCCGGACTGCACGGGTATCGGTACGCGCATGGAGGTCGACCCCGAGCTGATCGTCCCCGACGAGGACCGCTCCCTCGACGAGGGCGCGATCCACCCCTGGTCGCACGGGCACACCAAGGACTACTTCGGCCGCCTGGTCGGTGCGCTGGCGGACGCCCTCGGTTTCCGTACGGACATCCCGTGGGCCGGGCTGCCGGCCCGCGCCAAGAAGGCCCTGCTCCAGGGCCACAAGACCCAGATCGAGGTGCGCTACCGCAATCGGTACGGCCGCGAGCGGGCCTACACCACCCCCTTCGAGGGCGCCGTGCCGTTCGTCAAGCGGCGGCACTCCGAGGCGGAGAGCGACAGCAGCCGGGAGCGCTTCGAGGGCTATATGCGCGAGGTGCCCTGCCCGACCTGTGAGGGCACCCGGCTCAAGCCGATCGTGCTCGCCGTCACGGTCCAGCAGAAGTCGATCGCCGATGTCGCGGCCATGTCGATCAGCGACTGCGCCGACTTCCTGCGGGAGATGAAGCTCACCGCGCGCGAGAAGAAGATCGCCGAGCGGGTCCTCAAGGAGGTCAACGAGCGGCTGAAGTTCCTGGTCGACGTCGGCCTGGACTATCTCTCGCTGAACCGCGCGGCCGGCACCCTCTCCGGCGGTGAGGCCCAGCGCATCCGCCTCGCCACCCAGATCGGCTCCGGCCTGGTGGGCGTGCTCTATGTCCTCGACGAGCCCTCGATCGGTCTGCACCAGCGCGACAACCACCGGCTGATCGAGACCCTGGTGCGGCTGCGCGACATGGGCAACACCCTGATCGTGGTGGAGCACGACGAGGACACCATCAAGGTCGCCGACTGGGTCGTGGACATCGGCCCGGGCGCCGGTGAGCACGGCGGCAAGGTCGTGCACAGCGGCCCGATGAAGCAGCTGCTGGCCAACAAGGACTCGGTCACCGGTCAGTATCTGTGCGGCAAGAAGGCCATCGCGACACCGGACATCCGGCGGCCCGCCGACCCGGCGCGGCAGCTGACGGTGCACGGTGCGAAGGAGAACAACCTCCGCGACATCGACGTCTCCTTCCCGCTCGGGGTGTTCTCCGCGGTCACCGGAGTCTCCGGCTCCGGCAAGTCGACGCTGGTCAACGACATCCTCTACACCCACCTGGCGCGCGAGCTGAACGGCGCCAAGTCTGTGCCGGGCCGGCACACCCGGGTCGCCGGGGACGATCTGGTGGACAAGGTCGTGCATGTCGACCAGTCGCCGATCGGCCGCACGCCCCGGTCCAACCCGGCCACCTACACCGGTGTCTTCGATCACGTCCGCAAGCTCTTCGCGGAGACGATGGAGGCCAAGGTCCGCGGCTATCTGCCGGGCCGTTTCTCCTTCAACGTCAAGGGCGGCCGCTGCGAGAACTGCTCCGGCGACGGCACCATCAAGATCGAGATGAACTTCCTGCCGGATGTGTATGTGCCGTGCGAGGTCTGCCACGGGGCGCGCTACAACCGCGAGACGCTGGAGGTCCACTACAAGGGCAAGTCCATCGCCGAGGTGCTGGACATGCCCATCGAGGAGGCCCTGAGCTTCTTCGAGGCGGTGCCGACCATCGCCCGCCATCTCAAGACGCTCAACGAGGTCGGCCTCGGTTATGTCCGGCTCGGACAGTCCGCGCCGACGCTCTCCGGCGGTGAGGCGCAGCGCGTCAAGCTGGCCAGCGAGCTCCAGAAGCGCTCGACGGGCAGCACGGTCTATGTCCTCGACGAGCCGACCACCGGTCTGCATTTCGACGACATCAGCAAGCTGATCAATGTGCTGTCCGGCCTGGTCGACAAGGGCAACACGGTGATCGTCATCGAGCACAACCTCGATGTGATCAAGACCGCCGACTGGGTCATCGACATGGGCCCCGAGGGCGGCAACGGCGGCGGCCTGGTCGTCGCCGAAGGCACCCCGGAGGACATCGCGTCCATCCCGGCCAGCCACACCGGCAAGTTCCTGCGGGAGATCCTCGGCGACCGCGTCAGCGATGCCGCACCGGTGAAGGCCGCCGCCAAGAAGCCGGTGGCCAAGAAGGCCGCGGTGAAGACCGCGGCCAAGAAGACCACGGCACGGGCCCGCCGGTCCTCCTGACATCCACGGGCCGTGCCCGCCGGGCCGTCACCGCTCTCCGTACGCCGGGGGCGGTGGCGGCCCGTCGTGGTGACGGGCCGGGCCGGCGGTGCGCCGGGAGGCCCGGCGGCCCGTACGCCCCGCTCCTCAATCCGCTCAATCCGCCACCTCCGCCGCGAACGGCGGCTCCGCGCCCGCCCGCGAGCAGGTGACGGCGGCCGCGCGGGCGGCGAAGCGCAGGATGTCGCGCCAGTCCTCGGTGCCGAGCGCGGTGACGGCGGTGCGGGAGAGGGCGTCGTGGGTGTCCAGCCGGTGCAGCAGCGCGGCGTTGACCGTGTCGCCGGCGCCGATGGTGTCGATGACGGTGACCCGCTCGCCGGGCACCGTCAGCTCGCCCCCGCCCGGCGTCAGCACGGTCAGCCCGTGCCCGCCATGGGTGAGCACGATCGCCGCGGGCCCCGCTGCCAGCCACTCCTTCGCCGCCGCGCGGACCGCGTCCCGGCCCCCGCCCACGGCACCGCCCGGCGCCTCGCCGGACCCCGCCAGCCACAGCGCGTCCTCCTCGGAGAGCTTCAGCAGGGCCACGTCGGGCAGCCAAGAGCGGAAGCGGGCCCGGTAGGCGTCCGGGTCGGGGATCAGACCGGGCCGGATATTGGGGTCGAGCGCCGTGAAGACCCCGCGCCCGGCCTCCCGGCGCAGCAGGGACTCATAAGCACTCGCGCCCGGCTCCAGGACGAGTGAGCAGGTGCCCAGGGAGAGCGCCCGGACGGCGGCGGGCAGTGCCGGCGGCAGGGCGAAGAGCCGGTCGGCGGTGCCGTCGGCATAGAAGCCGTAGCCGGCCGACCCGTCCGGGCTGATGTCCGCCACGGCGAGGGTGGTCGGCTCACTGCCGCGCTGCACCAGCGAGGTGTCCACGTCCCCGGCGCGCAGCCCGGCCAGCAGCGCCTCGCCGAACGCGTCGGTCGAGATCCGCGAACAGAACGCGGCGGGCGAGCCCAGCCGCCCCAGCGCGACCGCGGTGTTGTACGGGCCGCCACCGCGCCGTGGCAGCAAGGCCGGCAACGGGCTGCCGGGGGTGGGGGAGTCCGGGTCGGGGGAGGGCGGGAGAGCGGTCTGCGGGCTGGGGACGAGGTCGATCAGCGCCTCGCCGGCGACGACGATCACGGGGTGTGGTTCCTTTCCTGGGCGGCCTGGGGTGCGGCCGGGCGGACGGCCGGGGCGGGGTCGGCGCAGCCGCACGACGTACGGTGCACAAAGGTGCAGGGGAGGCGGAGGGTGCGCGGGGGCCGGTCGGGCTCCGCCAGGCGCTCCAGCAGCAGCCGGACCGCCGCCGCCCCGATGTCCCTGCTGGGCTGGGCGATCGCGGTCAGCCGGGGCGTGAACAGCTCCGCCCACGAGAAGTCGTCGAAGCAGGCCAGCGCGGTGTCGCGGGGCACTTCCCGGCCCAGCTCGCGCAGCGCCCGCAGTGCTCCGATGGTCATCGCGTTGTTGGCGGTGATCAGCGCGGTGGGCGGTTCCGCCGCGGCGAGCAGCTGCCGGGTGGCGGCCTGGGCGCCCACCGCCTCGGAGTTGCCGCCGGCGAGGAGCGCGGGCACGAACGGCAGACCGCGGGCGCGCAGCCCCTCGCGGTAGCCCTCGACCCGCTCGGTCGTGGTGCTCAGCCCCGGGAGTCCGGCCACCAGGCCGATCCGGGTGTGCCCCAAGTCGGCCAGATGCTCGACCAGTTGACGCACCGGGCCGGTGTTCTCGGCGCACACCTGGTCGTGCGCGTCGCCGACCAGCCGGTCCAGGAAGACCGCCGGCACCGCGCGCCGGGCCAGATACTCCACCATCTCCGCGGGCTCCGCGGACGGCGCGACGATCACACCGTCCACCCGTCGCTCGTGCAGCAGCTGGACGACCGTGCGCTCATGCCGGGGGTCGTCGTGCGGATCGGCGATCAGCAGGCTGTAGCCGGCCGCCAGGGCACCGGCCTCGACGCCCTGGAGGATCTCGGTGAAGTACGGGTTGCTGATCGCGGAGACCGCGAGGCCGATCGAGCGGGTGCGGGAGGTGACCAGGGAGCGGGCCAGGGTGTTGTGGGTGTAGCCGAGCTCGTCGATGGCGCCGAGCACCGCGGCGCGGGTGGTGGGGCGCACCGGCCGGGTCCCGTTCAGCACATGCGAGACCGTGGCGACCGAGACCCCGGCCCGCCGCGCCACATCCACCATCGTCGTCATCCGCTCTTCCTCCCGCGTGTGCGGCACCACGGTGGCGCCCCGGACTTCCCGGACCTGTCCCGCGAAGCTTCCACACTACGAGCGCCGACCCCAAACGTAAACGCTTGCGTAAGCGTTTACGCATCGGGTCGACCCGGTGCCCGGGCCGGGCGGAAGCGGAGCGATCTGTGCCGGTATCGTCGGGAGCCGCCGCCTCTGACCCCCTGACCTCTGGAGCAGCCATGAGCCAGTCCACCGACCGCCGAACCGTGCTGCGGGGGGCCGCGCTCGCCGGGGCCGCCGGCTTCGGGCTGGCGGCCTGCTCGCCGGGGGACTCGGGCGCGAACGCCTCGGCGGCGCCCGATGAGCCGGTCGACCTCGGGGCCGCCGCCGAGGTGCCGGTCGGCGGCGCCAAGCTCTACCGGGAGGACCGGCTCGTCGTGTCGCAGCCCGCCAAGGGCACCTACAAGTGCTTCAGCGCCAAGTGCACGCACGCCGGCTGCGTCCTGTCCGACGTCGAGAAGAAGGAAGGCAGCTGCCCCTGCCACGGCAGCCGCTTCGACGTGACCACCGGCAAGGTCGTCCAGGGCCCGGCAACCGAGCCGCTGCCCGAGGTCCCGGTCAAGGCCAAGGACGGCAAGCTGATCGCGGGCTGAGGCGCCGGCCCGTCGGACCGGCGGGGCTCACCCCCAGTCCCAGGCGATGCCCAGTATCCCGGGCCGGACCCCCTGCTCCACGAGGTGCACGGCGCGGTGCCGTCCGCTGAGCGTCAGCTCCTGCTGACCGCTGCGCGGGGCGCCCGCCGAGGTCTGGGCGAAGCGGCGGCAGCGCACCGGCAGCGCCGCCTCGTCGAAGCGCACCTGGAGGACGTACTGGCCGCCGGCGAAGGTGAAGCCGCGCAGATACTCGGTGCTCGGATCGCCGCTGCCGTCCTCGAAGACGTAACCGAAGACATGGGTGTCACCGGCCCGCAGCCGGGCGTCGAAGAGCAGCTCGGCGACCACCACCCCGGTCTCGGCGTGCCCGCGGACCCGGCCCAGCCGGCAGTTCTCCGCGGCCCGCACCCGTACCCCGGACGTCTCACAGCCCGACTCGCCCCGATGGATGGCGACATAGCGGTCCACGTCGTCCCGGTGGGCCCGGACCACCTGGAGCGATTCGCGGGCGAGGAGCTCCCGCCCGGGGCCGATGGCGACCCGCTCGTGATGGCCCACGGTGTGCAGCCCGCCGTCCACGGGCGTCTCCAGCTCGGCGAAGAGCTGCTGTAGCGCGGCGGCGGGCGCCACCAGGGAGCGGTACGAGCGGGCGAGTGGCCGCTCGGCCTCCGGGCGGGCGGTGCCTTCCGGCACCAGGAGCCGGTGCAGCGAGTGCGCGGGCAGGTCCAGCACCTCCTCCAGGGCGCGCACCGCCCGCAGCGACTCGGGGCGCTGCGGCCGCCGGGCGCCCTGCTGCCAGTAGCTCAGACTGGTCACGCCGATGGTGATGCCGCGCTGGGCGAGCTTGTGCTGGACGCGGGTGAGGGCGAGGCCGCGCACGGTGAGTGCCGAGCGGAGCGCGAGATGGAACGGACCGGTCCGGAGCAGCTGCTCCAGCTCGGCCGACTGCGGAGTGTTCTGTGCCATTGCCTCGCTCCTCCAGCGCGCGGGTGAACGTTCACAACCGGATCGCGCGCCGCACACTCTGCCTGTCCGTTCACCGCAGTACGCCGGGCACCGGCCGTTCACATCCCGGGCCCGTCCGTCCACACCCCCATGTCCTTCCGCATTGAAGCGTGTTGACCTGCCTGCGACAACACCTGATGCTCCTCAGCAGCATCCGGATGCGCTCCTCTCACCCCCTCACCCCCCATGTTCGGGAGGAACGCCATGACACGTGCACCCCACGCACGCCGTTCCCGCCGCAGATGGCTGTCGGCCGCAGCGCTCACGACCGCCGCACTGTCCCTGCTCACGGGCGCGACCGCCGCCTCGGCCGCGCCCCTCACGCCCCCGGCACACGCCCCCGCCTCCGCGGAGGCGGCCACCGCGCCGCGCTTCGCCGCCAACCGCCTCGACATCGCCATGCAGGCCCAGGAGAACACCAACTGGTGCTGGGCCGCCTCCGGCAACACCATCGCGACCTGGTTCGGCAGGAACTACAGCCAGAACCAGTTCTGCAACGCCGCCTTCAACCGCCAGCAGGGCAGCACCTGCCCCAACGACCAGGCCACCCTCGGCAATGTGCAGACCGCCCTCAACTGGATGGGCATCAACTCCGGCTCCTATGTGACCGGTTGGCTCCGCCCCGGCACCGTACAGAGCGAGATCGACGCCAACCGGCCGGTCGAGACCCGCATCCAGTGGTCCTCCGGTGGCGGCCATATGCACGTGGTCTATGGCTATGACACAGATCGAAACTGGATTTACTGGGGTGATCCCTGGGCGACCAACTCCCGCTACAACTGGGGCGATTTCGACTACTACGTGAACGGAAGCTCCTTCTCCTGGACGCACTCCCTCTACCGGATAGGAGCCTGAGGCCATGACGAAGCGCACCGCCGTCCGCACCACCCTCCGCGCCGTCGCCACAGGAGCGTTCGCGACCTCCCTCCTCGGCATCGCCCCGCAGGCCGCTGTGGCCGCCCCCGTCCCCACGCCCCAGGCTCCGGCCCGCGCGAGCGTCGCCGCCGCCCACGAAGCGGCCGCCGCGCCCGCCACGCTGGACACCCTCGCCCGTTTCTTCGCCGCCGACCGCAAGCGCGGCGGCGCACCGGCCATGGCCCCCGCGGCACCGGGCGCCCCGCGCATCGAGGGCGGCACCGTCCCCGTCTACCTCCTGTCACCGGACTTCGTACGCGGCAGGACCGCGGCCCCCGTCGCCCGCCTGGAGTTCCTCGCCAGCAAGGCCGTCGCCCCCGACGGCCGCACGGCCTCCGTATGGACCGTGCGGCAGGGCGCCGCCTGGAAGGTCGTCAACATCGCCGACGGCGACGACGAGACCCGCTACACCGCGGCCGGGGCAGCGCGGGCCAAGGGCGGCACGGTTTTCCACGAGCCGCAGATCGACGCCTGGTACGTGCAGCGCGGCGACCGGATCGAGCCGCTGGACGCCGACGCCCGCAAGGCCGTCGGGGCACACGGCACCACCGTCGACGCCTACCGCAAGCGGGTGGCGAAGGCCTACGGGGACAAGCTGCCGGGCTCCGCGTACGACCGGCGCGGTGAGGCCGGCGGCTACGGGCCACAGGCCGCGGCCGGCGCCGAGGGGCCTCAGGCCCAGGCTGCGCCGGCCCAGCAGCCCGTCACGGCGGGCGCGTTCACGGACGACAGCCTGCCGGTGACCGCGGCCACGACGGTGGCGGGCGCCGCCGCCCTGCTGGCCCTGGGGCTGTCCGCCGCGGCGGCCCTGCGCCGGCGCCGCAGCGGCTGAACGGGGGCGTCTCGCCGCGGTGGCTGACGGTCGCGTCCCCGACGCGGTGCCTGACGGGCGCGTCCCGCCGCAGCGGCTGACGGGGCGCGTCGGCCTGCCGCATGCCGTCCGTACGGAGGGCAGACGCTTCCCCCGCCCCCTCCCCCTCCTCCCCCTTCGGGGGGAGGGGGCGGGGGTGGGTTCGGGGGTGGGGGGGAGCCGCCACGCGAACGCGCTCCCCGATCCCGCCACGCAGCCGCTCCGCACCCGCCCCCACGAGCGCCCCGCGCCCGGCCCACGCCGCCGATGCCCAGGGCGGCCGGGCACCGACCACACCCCCACCCCACCCGGCCAGGAACGCAGCCGGTCCCGGCCCTGATTGTCGGTGGCGGTCAGTAGGGTGGTGGGCATGGCAGACCCCAGCAGCTATCGACCCAAGCCGGGACAGATCCCCGACTCGCCGGGGGTCTATAAGTTCCGCGACGAGCACGGCCGGGTCATCTACGTCGGCAAGGCGAAGAGCCTGCGCCAGCGGCTGGCCAACTACTTCCAGGACCTGGCCGGCCTCCATCCGCGTACCCGCACGATGGTCACCACCGCCGCCTCCGTGGAGTGGACCGTTGTCACCACCGAGGTCGAGGCGCTCCAGCTCGAATACACCTGGATCAAGGAGTTCGACCCCCGCTTCAACGTCAAGTACCGCGACGACAAGAGCTATCCGTATCTGGCGGTGACCCTCAACGAGGAGTTCCCGCGCGTCCAGGTCATGCGCGGCGCCAAGAAGAAGGGCGTGCGCTACTTCGGTCCGTACGGGCACGCCTGGGCCATCCGCGAGACCGTCGACCTGATGCTCCGCGTCTTCCCCGTACGGACCTGCTCCGCCGGTGTCTTCAAGCGTTCCGCCCAGATCGGCCGCCCCTGCCTGCTCGGCTACATCGGCAAGTGCGCGGCCCCCTGTGTCGGCCGGATCTCCGCCGAGGAACACCATGAACTGGCCGAGGAATTCTGCGACTTCATGGCCGGCCGCACCGGTGCCTACATCCGCCGTCTGGAGCGTGGGATGCAGGAAGCGGCGGAGGAGATGGAGTACGAGCGCGCCGCCCGGCTGCGTGACGACATAGGGGCGCTCAAGCGGGCGATGGAGAAGAGCGCCGTGGTGCTCGCCGACGCCACCGACGCCGATCTGATCGCCGTCGCCGAGGACGAGCTGGAAGCCGCCGTCCAGATCTTCCACGTCCGCGGCGGGCGGGTGCGCGGCCAGCGCGGCTGGGTCACCGACAAGGTCGAGGCCGTCACCACCGGCGATCTGGTCGAGCACGCCCTCCAGCAGCTGTACGGCGAGGAGCGGGGCGACGCCGTCCCCAAGGAGGTCCTGGTCCCGGCGCTGCCCGAGCCCGTCGACCCGATCGCCCAGTGGCTGACCGGGCGCCGCGGCTCCCAGGTCTCACTGCGCATCCCGCAGCGCGGCGACAAGAAGGACCTGATGGCCACGGTCGCCCGCAACGCCCAGCAGGCCCTGGCGCTGCACAAGACCAAGCGCGCCTCCGACCTGACCACCCGCTCCCGCGCCCTGGAGGAGATCGCCGAGGCCCTCGGCCTGGATTCGGTGCCGCTGCGTATCGAGTGCTTCGACATCTCCCACCTCCAGGGCGATGACGTCGTCGCCTCGATGGTGGTGTTCGAGGACGGTCTCGCCCGGAAGAGCGAATACCGCCGCTTCCAGATCAAGACCTTCCAGGGCCAGGACGATGTCCGGTCCATGCACGAGGTCATCGGCCGCCGCTTCAAGCGCTATCTCCAGGAGAAGCAGAAGGCCGGCGAGTGGACGGAGGAGCCGGCCGACGACGCCCGCGTCGACGACAACGGCGCCACCGCCTCGACCGTCGCCGCCGGACCGGACGATCCCGAGCCGGACCCCATGGCCGGCCGCCCGACCGACGAGGACGGCCGCCCCAAGCGCTTCGCCTACCCGCCCCAGCTCGTGGTCGTCGACGGCGGTGCCCCGCAGGTCGCGGCCGCCCGCCGGGCCCTGGACGAGCTCGGCATCGACGATGTCGCGGTCTGCGGCCTGGCCAAGCGCCTCGAAGAGGTCTGGCTGCCCGAGGACGACGACCCGGTGGTGCTGCCGCGCAGCAGCGAGGGCCTCTACCTCCTCCAGCGCGTCCGGGACGAGGCACACCGCTTCGCCATCGCCTACCAGCGCAGCAAGCGCACCAAGCGGCTGAAGTCCTCGCCGCTGGACACCGTCGCCGGACTGGGCGACACCCGCCGCCAGGCGCTGCTCAAGCACTTCGGCTCGCTGAAGAAGCTGCGGGCCGCGACGATCGACGAGATCTGCGAGGTTCCGGGCGTCGGCCGCAAGACGGCGGAGACGGTCGCCGCGGCGCTGGCCGGGGCGGCGCCGTCCGCCCCCGCGGTGAACACCGCCACAGGAGAGATCATTGAGGATGACGGGGCCCCACCGGCCGCGTTGTCAGCAGAACGGGGGCAGGACCGATGAGTACACCGCAGGAACCGCAGGAAACCGAGAGAGACGGTGCACAGGTGAGTACGGGCACGACCGACCAGGGCGAGAGCGCCGCGATCCCCGAGTTGGTGATCATCTCCGGGATGTCCGGCGCCGGCCGCAGCACGGCCGCGAAGTGCCTGGAGGACCTCGGCTGGTTCGTCGTCGACAACATCCCGCCCGAGCTGATCGCCCCGATGGTCGAGCTGGGAGCCCGCTCGCAGGGCAATGTCGCCCGGATCGCGGTCGTCGTCGACGTCCGCGGCCGCCGCTTCTTCGCCAACCTCAAGGAATCGCTGGCCACCCTCGACGCGCAGAACGTCAAGCGCCGCATCGTCTTCCTGGAGTCCTCCGACGAGGCCCTGGTGCGCCGCTTCGAGTCCGTGCGCCGCCCGCACCCCCTCCAGGGCGACGGCCGGATCGTCGACGGCATCGCCGCCGAACGCGATCTGCTGCGCGAGCTGCGCGGCGACGCCGACCTGGTCATCGACACCTCCAGCCTCAACGTCCATGAACTGCGCGCCAAGATGGACGCCCAGTTCGCCGGCGAGGAGGTCCCCGAGCTGCGCGCCACGGTCATGTCCTTCGGCTTCAAGTACGGCCTGCCGGTCGACGCCGACATGGTCATCGACTGCCGCTTCATCCCCAACCCGCACTGGGTCCCCGAGCTGCGCCCCTTCACCGGTCTCAACGACGAGGTCTCCGGCTACGTCTTCAGCCAGCCCGGCTCCAAGGAGTTCCTGGACGGCTATGCCGAGCTGCTGCGGATCGTCGCCGAGGGCTACCGCCGGGAGGGCAAGCGCTATGTGACCATCGCCGTGGGCTGCACGGGCGGCAAGCACCGCAGCGTCGCGATGTCCGAGAAGCTCGCCCACCGCCTGGTGTCCGAAGGAGTGGAAACCGTCGTCGTCCACCGGGACATGGGGCGCGAGTGAGCGGGCGTACACCACGGCTGCGCCGGGTCCGGCGGTTCGTCCCCAGCGGCCGTATGACGAAGGGCGCCACGCCCAAGGTGGTGGCCCTGGGCGGCGGCATGGGCCTGTCCGCCTCGCTGACCGCGCTGCGCCGGATCACCGGAGATCTGACCGCCGTCGTCACGGTCGCCGACGACGGCGGCTCCAGCGGCCGGCTCCGCGACGAGCTCGGTGTGCTGCCGCCCGGCGATCTGCGCAAGGCGCTGGCCGCGCTGTGCGGTGACGACGACTGGGGCCAGACCTGGTCCCGGGTGATCCAGCACCGCTTCCAGAGCGAGGGCGAGCTGCACGACCACGCCGTCGGCAATCTGCTGATCGTCGCCCTGTGGGAGCAGCTCGGCGACCATGTCCAGGCGCTCGACCTGGTCGGCAAGCTGCTCGGCGCGCACGGCCGGGTGCTCCCCATGTCGGCGGTGCCGCTGGAACTCCAGGCACAGGTCAGGGGCCATGAAGAGGGCCGTCCGGACGCGGTCACGACGGTCCGCGGTCAGGCCACCGTCGCGCTCACCCGCGGCGAGGTGCAGTCCGTCCATGTGGTCCCCGAGGACCCGCCGGCCGTCCCCGAGGCGGTCGCCGCGGTGCGGGACGCCGACTGGGTGGTGCTCGGCCCCGGCTCCTGGTTCTCCTCCGTGATCCCGCATCTGCTGGTGCCGGAGCTGCGGGAGGCGCTGGAGGAGACCAAGGCCCGAAAGGTCCTTTCGCTCAACCTTGCGCCCCAACCGGGCGAAACCGATGGCTTCTCCCCGCAGCGTCATTTGGAGGTTTTGGCCCGACACGCCCCTAAACTCGCCTTCGACGTGGTGCTGGCCGACAAGGCCGCCGTGCCCGACATCGAAGGTCTGACGGTTGCCGCGAAGCAGCTGGTCGGCAGCGAGGTCGAGCTGGCGGCGGTCGCCGCACAAGGAGACGACGCCCGGTCGAGCGCCGGGGGAGCCCCTGACCGGCACGACCCGGAGCTGCTGGCAGCCGCGTACGACCGTATTTTTCGGATGCATGGAAGGATCGGCCCATGGCGATGACGGCAGCGGTGAAGGATGAAATCTCCCGGCTCCCCGTCACCCGGACCTGCTGCCGGAAGTCGGAGGTCTCGTCGATCCTGCGGTTCGCGGGCGGTCTGCACCTGGTCAGCGGACGCATCGTGATCGAGGCGGAGCTGGACACGGGCATCGCCGCCCGCCGGCTGCGCAAGGACATCCTGGAGATCTTCGGGCACAGCTCCGACCTGGTGGTGATGGCCCCCGGCGGCCTGCGGCGCGGCAGCCGCTATGTCGTACGGGTGGTGGCCGGCGGAGACCAGCTGGCGCGCCAGACCGGCCTGGTGGACGGGCGCGGCCGCCCCATCCGCGGGCTGCCCCCGCAGGTGGTCTCCGGCGCGACCTGCGACGCCGAGGCGGCCTGGCGCGGCGCCTTCCTGGCCCACGGCTCGCTGACCGAGCCGGGCCGCTCCTCGTCGCTGGAGGTCACCTGCCCCGGGCCCGAGGCGGCGCTCGCCCTGGTCGGTGCCGCCCGCCGGCTCGGCATCGGCGCCAAGGCCCGTGAGGTGCGCGGGGTGGACCGCGTGGTGGTCCGGGACGGTGACGCGATCGGTGCTCTGCTGACCCGGCTCGGCGCCCATGAGTCGGTGCTCGCGTGGGAGGAGCGGCGGATGCGCCGCGAGGTCCGTGCC
Source organism: Streptomyces sp. NPDC029466 (assembly GCF_055574515.1). Lineage (NCBI taxonomy): Bacteria > Bacillati > Actinomycetota > Actinomycetes > Kitasatosporales > Streptomycetaceae > Streptomyces > Streptomyces sp. NPDC029466. The sequence continues at coordinate 79,012 of NZ_JBVHZH010000020.1, read as the reverse complement.
ACCGCCAACCGCCTCGCCAACTTCGACGACGCCAACCTCCGCCGCTCGGCGCGCGCCGCGGTCGCCGCGGGCGCCCGGGTCCAGCGGGCCCTGGAGATCCTCGGCGAGGAGGTCCCCGAGCACCTCGCGGCGGCCGGCCGGCTGCGGATGGAGCACAAGCAGGCCTCGCTGGAGGAGCTGGGCGCCCTCGCCGACCCGCCGCTGACCAAGGACGCGGTCGCCGGCCGGATCCGCCGGCTGCTGGCGATGGCCGACAAGCGGGCCCAGGACCTGGGCATCCCCGGCACCGAGTCCAACCTCACCGAGGAACTCGCCGAGGGCATGGTCGGCTGACGACCGGTGCCTCGCACCTAGGGCATCCCCGCGCCCCCGGCGTCACCTCCGAAACGGTGCCGTCGGGGGAGGCGCTGGCAGGCGCGCACGAGGGCCGTTCAAACCGCTCGTTTGAGGGGTCGGCAGCGCTTCTGGGCTCGCTCGTTTGAGGGGCCAGGAGCCCTTCTGTAGCTGCTCGTTTGAGGGTACGAAGGCCCGTTTGTCAATGTCACGTACGTCTCTTATTGGGGGTAGGGTCGGAGGCGGTCGGGGACAGCCCATACAGCTCGCCGGTAACCCATCGGCGTACCTAACGAGGAGATCGGTTCGTGACGATCCGCGTAGGCATCAACGGATTCGGCCGCATTGGTCGCAACTACTTCCGCGCGCTCCTGGAGCAGGGTGCGGACATCGAGATCGTCGGTGTCAACGACCTGACCGACAACGCCACCCTGGTTCACCTGCTGAAGTACGACACCATTCTGGGTCGCCTCAAGCAGGACGTCAGCCACACCGACGACACCATCACGGTCGGCAACCAGACCTTCAAGACGATGGCCGAGCGCGACCCGGCGAACCTCCCCTGGGCGGAGCTCGGCGCCGACATCGTCATCGAGTCGACCGGCATCTTCACCAAGAAGGCCGACGCCGAGAAGCACATCCAGGCCGGCGCCAAGAAGGTCCTGATCTCCGCGCCCGCCAAGGACGAGGACATCACGATCGTGATGGGCGTCAACAACGACAAGTACGACGCGGCCAAGCACCACGTCATCTCCAACGCCTCCTGCACCACCAACTGTGTGGCGCCGATGGCGAAGGTTCTCGACGAGAACTTCGGCATCGTCAAGGGCCTGATGACGACGGTCCACGCGTACACCAACGACCAGCGCATCCTGGACTTCCCGCACAGCGACCTGCGCCGCGCCCGGGCCGCCGCGGAGAACATCATCCCGACCTCGACCGGTGCCGCCAAGGCCACCGCCCTGGTCCTCCCGCAGCTCAAGGGCAAGCTGGACGGCATCGCCATGCGCGTCCCGGTCCCCACCGGCTCGGTCACCGACCTGGTCCTGGAGCTCGACCGCGAGGTCAGCAAGGACGAGATCAACGCCGCCTTCCAGAAGGCCGCCGAGGGCCAGCTCAAGGGCATCGTGGAGTACACCGAGGACCCCATCGTCTCCTCGGACATCGTGAACTTCCCGGCCTCGTGTACCTTCGACTCCTCGCTGACCATGTCCCAGGGCAAGCAGGTCAAGGTCGTCGGCTGGTACGACAACGAGTGGGGTTACTCCAACCGCCTGGTGGACCTGACCACCTTCGTCGGCGGCCAGCTCTGATCGCCGGCTGACGCCCGAGGCACCGAGATGTGAGGACGGGGCTCGTATGACGCGAAGAAGCGTCGTACGGGCCCCGTTCCATGGCCGAGCTACGCAAACACGGAGTCACTTCTCATGAAGACGATCGACGACCTCCAGGTCGCCGGACAGCGCGTCTTTGTCCGCGCCGATCTGAACGTGCCGCTGGACGGCACGACCATCACCGACGACGGCCGGATCCGTGCCGTCGCCCCGACGATCGCCAAGCTCGTCGAGCGCGGCGCCAAGGTGATCGTCGCCTCCCACCTGGGCCGTCCCAAGGGTGCCCCGGACCCGGCCTTCTCGCTGGCCCCGGCCGCCGCGCGGCTGGGTGAGATCCTCGGGCAGGACGTGGCGTTCGCGACGGACACGGTCGGCGAGTCCGCCCGGTCCGTGGTCGCGGGCCTGGCCGCCGGCCAGGTGGCCGTGCTGGAGAACCTCCGCTTCAACGCCGGCGAGACCAGCAAGGACGACGCCGAGCGCGGCGCCTTCGCCGACCAGCTCGCCGCCCTCGCCGACCTGTACGTGGGCGACGGCTTCGGCGCCGTGCACCGCAAGCACGCCTCCGTGTACGACCTGCCCAAGCGCCTTCCGCACGCCGCCGGCGACCTGATCGCCACCGAGGTCGGCGTCCTGAAGAAGCTCACCGAGGACGTCAAGCGCCCCTACGTCGTCGCGCTGGGCGGTGCCAAGGTCTCCGACAAGCTGGCCGTCATCGACCAGCTGATCGAGAAGGCCGACCGCATCCTGGTCGGCGGCGGGATGGCCTACACCTTCCTCAAGGCCAAGGGCCACGAGGTCGGCATCTCGCTGCTCCAGGAGGACCAGGTTCCGGCCTGCCTGGAGTACCTGGCCCGGGCCGAGAAGCGCGGTGTGGAGTTCGTGCTCCCCGTCGATGTACTGGTCTCCGCCGAATTCCCGGACCTGAAGACCAAGGCCCCGGCGCACCCCGGGATCGTCGCCGCGGACGCCATCCCGGCCGACCAGGAGGGCCTGGACATCGGTCCGAAGACCCGCGAGCTGTACGCCGCGAAGCTCGCCGACGCGGGCACCGTCTTCTGGAACGGTCCGATGGGCGTCTTCGAGCACCCCGACTACGCCGGCGGCACCAAGGCCGTCGCGCAGGGGCTGCTCGACTCGGACGCCTTCACCGTCGTCGGCGGCGGTGACTCGGCCGCCGCGGTGCGCCTGCTGGGCTTCGACGAGAATGCATTCGGCCATATTTCGACCGGCGGCGGCGCCAGCCTCGAATACCTCGAAGGCAAGACGCTCCCCGGCCTCGCCGCTCTGGAGGACTGAACAACGTGACTGACCGTACCCCGCTGATGGCGGGCAACTGGAAGATGAACCTCAACCACCTCGAGGCCATCGCCCACGTCCAGAAGCTCGCCTTCGCCCTCGCCGACAAGGACTTCGACGCCGTCGAGGTCGCGGTCCTGCCGCCGTTCACCGATCTGCGGTCGGTGCAGACGCTGGTCGACGGCGACAAGCTCAAGATCAAGTACGGCGCCCAGGATCTCTCCGCGCACGACTCCGGCGCCTACACCGGTGAGATCTCCGGCCCGATGCTCGCCAAGCTCAAGTGCGCGTACGTGGCCATCGGCCACAGCGAGCGCCGCCAGTACCACGGCGAGAACGAAGAGATCTGCAACGCCAAGGTCAAGGCCGCCTTCCGCAACGGCATCACCCCGATCCTGTGCGTCGGCGAGGGCCTGGACGTGCGCAAGGCCGGCAACCAGGTCGCGCACACCCTCGCCCAGGTCGACGGCGCTCTGGCGGACGTCCCGGCCGAGCAGGCCGAGACCATCGTGATCGCCTACGAGCCGGTGTGGGCCATCGGCACCGGTGAGGTCGCCACCCCCGAGGACGCGCAGGAGGTCTGCGGTGCGATCCGCGGCCGGCTCGCCGAGCTCTACAGCCAGGAGCTGGCCGACAAGGTCCGTATCCAGTACGGCGGCTCGGTCAAGTCCGGCAATGTCGCGGCGATCATGGCGCAGCCCGACGTCGACGGCGCGCTGATCGGCGGCGCGGCGCTGGACGCGGACGAGTTTGTGAAGATCGTCCGTTTCCGCGACCAGTAGCAGCTATGACGAGGGGGAACCCTCGTCGTACCCTGTCGGGGCCGGGACCGGTGCAGCAGCACCGCCCCCGGCCCCGCACCATTTGTTCCGTATATCGTGATCCATACGTCCGTCCGTCAGTCCTAGAGAGTTGGTCCAGCCGTGGTCATCGGGTTCTCGATCGCCCTCATCGTCTTCAGCCTGCTGCTGATGATGCTGGTGCTCATGCACAAGGGAAAGGGCGGCGGCCTGTCCGACATGTTCGGTGGCGGCATGCAGTCCTCGGTGGGTGGCTCCTCGGTCGCCGAGCGCAACCTCGACCGCATCACCATCGTGATCGGTCTGCTGTGGTTCGCCTGCATCGTCGTGCTCGGCATCCTGATGAAGCTCAGCAACTGACGCAGCGTCGGAGGTGCGGCCTATCATGAGGGAGGCGTCCTCGGACGGGTAACTCCAGCCACTGGACGCGCGTTGGGCCTTACGTAGACTGGGGCGTTCCGCAGCGCAGCTGCTGCGAGAGGCTGGGCAGCACCATTACGCAGGGAGTTACGACCGTGGCAAGTGGCAACGCGATCCGAGGAAGTCGGGTCGGGGCGGGGCCGATGGGGGAGGCCGAGCGCGGCGAGTCCGCGCCGCGCACCCGCATCTCCTTCTGGTGCTCCAACGGGCACGAGACGCAGCCCAGCTTCGCCGGCGATGCGCAGGTTCCGGACACCTGGGACTGCCCGCGCTGTGGTTTCCCGGCAGGCAAGGACCGGGACAGCCCGCCGGACCCGCCGCGCACCGAGCCGTACAAGACCCACCTCGCCTACGTCCGTGAGCGTCGCAGCGACGCCGATGGTGAGGCGATCCTCGCGGAGGCACTCGCCAAGCTCCGCGGCGAGATCTGACGGACCAGCACCTGACATGGCCGGCCCGGCCGGAGGGACACACCCTTCCGGCCGGGCCGGCCGCGTCCGTGCGCCCTCGCGAGGCGCCGTACGCGCGCGCCGCAACGCCCGTGGGCCACATCTGAGGTAGCGGATGGGGAAGTCGCCCGAGGGCCACTGTCAGTGGCTGCCCCTACCGTTTTCCGTACGCGCACGAAGCGGACGGGGGCGGCATGGCGGACAGCGGGACGGACACCGGAGCGGGGCAGGCGACAGGGGCGGGCGGGCTCGCCCCGCGCGGCGGCTTCGGCCGGCTGTTGGGCGCCGCCGCCGTCTCCCGCTTCGGTGACGCCCTGCGCGGCACGGCGCTGCCGCTGCTCGCCTACGCGCTCACCGATTCGCCGCTGCTGATCTCGCTCGTCACCGCGTGCGGCTTCGTTCCCTGGCTGCTCTTCGGGCTGCTGGGCGGCGCGGTCGCCGACCGGGTGGACCAGCGGCGGGCGATGTGGGCGGTCGATGTGCTGCGCGGGCTGCTGATGGCCGGCTTCGCCCTGGCCGTGGCGCTCGACCGGGCGGGCATCGGGCTGCTGCTCGCGCTGTCGTTCGCGCTCACCACCCTCCAGACGCTGTTCGACAACGCCGCCACGGCCCTGTTGCCCGCGGTGGTGCCCAAGGAGAAGCTGGCTGCCGCCAACGCCCGGCTGATGACCGGTCAGGAGCTGGCCGGCCGGTTCGTCGGCGGACCGCTGGCCCCGGTGCTGATCGCGCTCGGTGCCGCGCTCCCGTTCCTGGCCGACGCGGCCACCTACCTCGTCGCGGCCGCCCTCGTCGCCTCCCTGCGCACCGGCCCGCCGGCCGGGCGGCCGGCCATCGCCGGGCGCACCGTCCGGCGCGAAATCGCCGAGGGGATACGGCACTTGTGGCGCGACCGGGTGCTGCGCGCCTTCTGTGTGTCGGTGGCGCTGGGCAATGTCGGCATCGGCGCGCTGATCGCGACCCTGGTGGTGGTCATCAAGGGCTGGCTGGGCGCCGGGGATTTCGGCTATGTCGTCGTGACCACCGGATACGGCATCGGGATGGTCTTGGGCGGGCTGCTCGCGGACCGGACGATCGCCGCGGTCGGCGGCACGGGCCGTACCCTGCTGCTCGCCGGAGTGCTCCAGACCGTGACCCTGGTGGGCTTCGGGACCCTGCGCTCGGTCTGGCTCGCGGCGCTGTTCCTGGGCCTGTTCGGCTTCGCCGGCATGGTGTGGAACGTCCTGGAGACCACGGCCGTGCAGCAGCGCAGCCCGGCCGGGATGCTCGGCAGGATCAGCTCCGCCTTCCGTACGGTCTCCGTCGCCGGGACACCGCTCGGCGCGCTGTGCGGCGGTGCGGCCGCCACCGCCTTCGGGCCCAACGCTCCCGCGCTGCTGGCCGCCGCCCTGCTGGCCCTGGGCACCGTCGCGCTGACACCCGTTCTTCAGACGGCCGACGGCGCCCCGTCCGACAGCGGACAGATACCTCCCACCGCGCGCTGATCAATTAGGTTGGGAGATGGCGGGGCCGGTACGAGATGAAGAAGGCTGATGTCCGAGATGAACGCAGAAGGCCGCAGCAGGCTCGATCAGATGCCTGAGTGGACCGCGCTGGGCAAGCACCGGCAGCAACTGGCGGAGGTGCATCTGCGCGAGCTGTTCGAGCGCGACCCGGCGCGCGCCGAGCGCTACACCCTCCAGGTCGGCGATCTGCACCTGGACTACTCCAAGCACCTGGTCACCGACGAGACGCTGGGGCTGCTGCGCGAGCTGGCCGCGGCGGCCGGTGTGGCCGAGCTGCGGGACGCGATGTTCCGCGGCGCGAAGATCAACATCACCGAGCAGCGGTCCGTGCTGCACACCGCGCTGCGCGCACCCGGCTCGGCGGTCGTCATGAGCGACGGTGAGAACGTCGTCCCCGGTGTGCAGCACGTCCTGACCAGGATGGGCACCTTCAGCGACCGGGTCCGCTCCGGCGACTGGAAGGGCCACACCGGCAAGCGCATCAAGACCGTCGTCAACATCGGTATCGGCGGCTCGGACCTGGGCCCGGCGATGGCGTACGAGGCGCTGCGCGCCTACACCCACCGGGACATGCAGTTCCGCTTCGTCTCCAATGTGGACGGCGCCGATCTGCACGAGGCGGTCCGCGATCTGGACCCGGCCGAGACGCTGTTCATCATCGCCTCGAAGACCTTCACCACCATCGAGACGATCACCAACGCCACCTCGGCCCGCGACTGGCTGCTGACCGGTCTGGGCGCCGGGGGAGAGGCCGTCGCCAAGCACTTCGTGGCGCTGTCGACCAACGCCGAGAAGGTGACGGAGTTCGGCATCGACACGGACAACATGTTCGAGTTCTGGGACTGGGTCGGCGGCCGTTACTCCTTCGACTCCGCGATCGGCCTGTCGCTGATGATCGCGATCGGTCCGGAGCGCTTCCGCGAGATGCTGGCCGGCTTCCACCTCGTCGACGAGCACTTCCGCACCGCCCCGCCGGAGGAGAACGCCCCGCTGCTGCTGGGGCTGCTCGGCATCTGGTACGGCAACTTCTGGGACGCCCAGTCGCATGCCGTGCTGCCCTACAGCCACTACCTCTCCAAGTTCACCGCCTATCTCCAACAGCTGGACATGGAGTCGAACGGCAAGTCGGTGGACCGCGAGGGCAACCGGGTCGGATGGCAGACGGGACCGGTTGTCTGGGGCACGCCCGGTACGAACGGCCAGCACGCCTACTACCAGCTCCTGCACCAGGGCACGAAGATGATCCCGGCCGATCTCCTCGGCTTCGCCGAGCCGGTCGCCGATCTCCAGCCGGGCCTGGTCGCCCAGCACGACCTGCTGATGGCCAATCTCTTCGCCCAGGGCCAGGCGCTGGCCTTCGGCAAGACGCCGGACGAGGTGCGCGCCGAGGGCGTGGCCGAGGAACTGGTGCCGCACAAGACGTTCCCGGGAAACCGCCCCACCACCACCATCCTGGCCGGCGAGCTCAGCCCGTCCGTGCTGGGCCAGTTGATCGCGCTCTACGAGCACAAGGTGTTCGTGCAGGGCGCGGTGTGGAACATCGACTCCTTCGACCAGTGGGGCGTGGAGCTCGGCAAGGTGCTCGCCAAGCGCGTCGAACCGGCCCTGACCGAGGGCGCCGACGTGCCGGGCCTGGACGCCTCCACGGCCGGTCTGGTCGCCAAGTACCGGGAGCTGCGCGGGCGTTGATCCCCACGGCGGCCCCGGGTGCGTCGTGCTGACGCCGCAGGCCCCGCACCCTCCGGGGGTGCGGGGCCTGCGGCCTTGCTGCGGTGACCCTCAGGCCGAGGCCGGCGGGTAGAGATCGCGCGGCAGTTGGGACGCCGCCGCCTCGTCCAGCAGCCACAGGGTCCGGCTGCGGCCCCGTGCGCCGGCCGCCGGGGCCTGGACCTCACCGGCACCGGACAGGGCGATGGCCGCGGCATTGGCCTTGTCCTCGCCGGCCGCCAGCAGCCAGACCTCCCGCGCCGCGCGGATCGCGGGCAGGGTCAGGGAGACACGGGTGGGCGGCGGCTTGGGCGCGCCGTGCACCCCGACCACCGTCCGCTCCGTCTCGTACACCGCGGGCAGCTCCGGAAAGAGCGAGGCGACATGGGTGTCGGGGCCGACGCCCAGCAGCAGGACGTCGAAGGACGGCACCGGGCCGTGGTCCTCGGGTCCCGCGGCGGCGGCCAGTGCGCTCGCGTACGCCTCGGCGGCGGCGTCGGCGTCATTGCCGTACGGGCCGTCCGACGGGGGCATGGGGTGCACCCGGGCCGGGTTCAGCGGGACGCTGTCCAGCAGCACCTCCCGGGCCTGGGTGTGGTTGCGCTCCGGATCGCCGTCCGGCGCGAACCGCTCGTCGCCCCACCACAGATCGAGCCGGGACCAGTCCACCGCGTCCCGGGCGGGCGCCTCGGCGAGGGCCGCGAGCAGCCCGTTGCCGTTGCGCCCGCCGGTCAGGACCACGGAGGCGGAGCCGCGGGCGGTCTGGGCGTCCACGATCTTCGTGATCAGCCGGGCCGCCGCGGCCTTGGCCATCAGCTCCTTGTCGCGGTGCACGACGACCTGCGGAGCACTCACTTGGCGGCCGCCTTCTTCGCGGCCTTCTTCGCCGCGGGCTTGTCCGGGCCGCTGCCGTCGGAGGCCTTCTCCCCGGCGGCCGGCTGCTGCCCGCCCGCCGGCTGTTCGCCGTTGCCGTGACCGAGCCGGTCCACGCCGAACTTCAGCGCCCTGGCGTAGATCTCGTCCGGGTCGAGCCGGCGCAGCTCCTCGGCGAGCAGCTCGGCGGTGTCCCGCCGCTTGAGCGCCACCGCCCGGTCGGGCTGGCCGTGCATCGAGAGCGTGGCCAGCGAGCCGTCCGGGCGGTCCAGCACGATCGCGCCGATGCTGGACTCCATCCGGACGGCCGTCAGACCGGGGCCGTCGGACACCTTGCGGGTGACCGGGACGTTCAGCCGGTCGGCCAGCCACATGGCGAGCAGCTCACAGCTGGGGTTGAACTCCTCGCCGGACACCTCGGCCGAGGTGACCGTGCACGGAGCCTGGTCGAGCGCCGCCGCCAGCATCGAGCGCCAGGGCGTTATCCGGGTCCAGGACAGATCCGTGTCGCCCGGAATGTAGGTCTCCGCGCGGGCGGACAGCTCATGAATGGGCTGCTCGTCGGCGTAGGCGTCGGTGACCCGGCGCTGGGCCAGCGCACCGAGCGGGTCCTGCGCGGGGGCTGCCGGGGCGTTCACCGCCCACCAGACCACGACCGGGGCGTCCGGCAGCAGCAGCGGCAGCACCACGGACTGGGCGTGGTCGATGACCTCGCCGTACAGCCGCAGCAGCACCGTCTCGCCGGTGCCGGCCTCCGTGCCGACCCGCACCTCGGCGTCCAGACGGGCCTTGGCGCGGTCGCGCGGCGACCGGCTGACCCGCTTGATGACGACGAGGGTGCGCGAGGGGTGCTCGCGGGACGCCTCGTTGGCCGCCTTCAGGGCGTCATAGGCGTTCTCCTCGTCGGTGACGATGACGAGGGTGAGCACCATGCCGCTGGTGGGAGTGCCCACCGCGCGGCGGCCTTCCACCAGGGCTTTGTTGATCTTGCTGGAGGTGGTTTCCGTCAGATCGATCTTCATGGCCGACGCCAGCTCCGTCCGTCTCGTGCGAGCATTTCGTCCGCCTCGGCCGGGCCCCAGGTGCCCGCCGGGTACTGCGCGGGCTTGCCGTGCTTGTCCCAGTACGCCTCGATCGGGTCGAGGATCCGCCAGGACTGCTCCACCTCCTCCAGGCGCGGGAAGAGGTTGGCGTCGCCGAGCAGCACATCGAGGATCAGCCGCTCGTAGGCCTCGGGGCTGGACTCCGTGAAGGACTCGCCGTACGCGAAGTCCATCGACACATCCCGCACCTCCATCGAGGTGCCGGGCACCTTGGAGCCGAACCGCACGGTCACACCCTCGTCCGGCTGCACCCGGATGACCAGGGCGTTCTGCCCCAGCTCCTCGGTGGCGGTGTGGTCGAAGGGGGAGTGCGGAGCGCGCTGGAAGACCACCGCGATCTCGGTGACCCGGCGGCCCAGGCGCTTGCCGGTGCGCAGGTAGAAGGGGACGCCCGCCCAGCGGCGGTTGTCGATCGACAGCTTGATCGCGGCGTAGGTGTCGGTCTTCGACTTGGGGTCGATACCGTCTTCCTGGAGGTAGCCGACGGCCTTCTCGCCGCCCTGCCAGCCCGCCGCGTACTGCCCGCGGACGGTCTCCTTGCCGAGCTCCTTGGGCAGCCGGACGGCGCCCAGCACCTTGGTCTTCTCCGCGACCAGCGCGTCCGCCTCGAAGGAGGCGGGCTCCTCCATCGCGGTCAGCGCGAGCAGCTGGAGAAGGTGGTTCTGGATGACGTCACGGGCGGCGCCGATGCCGTCGTAGTAGCCGGCCCGGCCGCCGATGCCGATGTCCTCGGCCATCGTGATCTGGACATGGTCGACATAGCTGCGGTTCCACAGCGGCTCGAACATCGTGTTGGCGAACCGCAGCGCCAGGATGTTCTGGACCGTCTCCTTGCCCAGGTAGTGGTCGATCCGGAAGACCTCGTGCGGCGGGAAGACCTCGTGCACGATCCGGTTGAGCTCCTGTGCGCTCTCCAGGTTGTGCCCGAAGGGCTTCTCGATGACCGCGCGGCGCCAGGAGTCCTCCTTCTGGTCGGCCAGCCCGTGCTTCTTCAGCTGCTGGACGACCTTGGGGAAGAACTTCGGCGGCACGGACAGGTAGAAGGCGAAGTTGCCGCCGGTGCCCTGCGCCTTGTCGAGCTCGTTTATCGTCTCCTTGAGCGTCTCGAAGGCCTCGTCGTCGTCGAAGTTGCCCTGGACGAAGCGGCAGCCCTGGACCAGCTGCTGCCAGACCTCCTCGCGGAACGGCGTACGGGAGTGCTCCTTGACCGCCGCGTAGACCTCCTGCGCGAAGTCCTCGTGCTCCCACTCGCGGCGGGCGAACCCGACGAGCGAGAAGCCCGGTGGCAGCAGCCCCCGGTTGGCGAGGTCATAGACGGCGGGCATCAGCTTTTTACGGGACAAATCGCCCGTGACGCCAAAGATGACCAGGCCCGACGGCCCCGCGATGCGCGGGAGCCGTCGGTCCAGGGCGTCACGGAGCGGGTTGGCTCCGTGGGAATCAGTCAAGGGAGATCAGCCCTCCGAGGGAGCGAGGCGCTTGAGCTCCGCCTCCGTGGACTTGAGCAGGTCGTTCCAGGACGCCTCGAACTTCTCCACGCCCTCGTCCTCCAGGAGCTGGACGACCTCGTCGTACGAGACTCCGAGTCCGGCGATCGCGGCCAGGTCGGCGCGGGCTGCCGCGTAGCTGCCGCGCACGGTGTCACCGGTGATCTGACCGTGGTCGCCGGTGGCCTCCAGGGTGGCCTCCGGCATGGTGTTGACCGTGCCCGGCGCGACCAGCTCGTCCACGTACAGGGTGTCCTTGTACGCGGGGTCCTTGACGCCGGTCGAGGCCCACAGCGGACGCTGCTTGTTGGCGCCGGCCTTGTCGAGAGCGGCCCAGCGCTCCGAGGAGAAGACCTCCTCGTACGCCTCGTAGGCGAGCCGGGCGTTGGCCAGCGCGGCCTTGCCCTTGAGGCCCTTGGCCTCGTCCGTGCCGATCTTCTCCAGGCGCTTGTCGATCTCGGAGTCCACACGGGACACGAAGAACGACGCCACCGACCGGATCAGCGACAGGTCCAGGCCCGCGGCCTTGGCCTTCTCCAGGCCCGCCAGGTAGGCGTCCATGACCTCGCGGTAACGCTCCAGCGAGAAGATCAGCGTGACATTGACGCTGATGCCCAGGCCGATGACCTCGGTGATCGCCGGCAGCCCCGCCTTGGTGGCCGGGATCTTGATCAGCGTGTTCGGGCGGTCCACCAGCCACGCCAGCTGCTTGGCCTCGGCGATGGTCGGGGTGGTGTGGTGCGCCAGGCGCGGGTCGACCTCGATGGAGACCCGGCCGTCCTGGCCGCCGGTGGCGTCGAAGACCGGCCGCAGGATGTCGGCGGCGTCCCGGACGTCCGCCGTCGTGATCATGCGGATGGCTTCCTCGACGGTGACCTTACGGGCGGCGAGGTCGGCGACCTGCTGGTCGTAGCCGTGGCCGTCCGAGATGGCCTTCTGGAAGATCGACGGGTTGGTCGTGACACCGACGACATGCTGCTGGTCGATCAGCTCGGCGAGGTTTCCGGACGTGATGCGCTGGCGCGACAGGTCGTCCAGCCAGATCGCGACGCCTTCGTCGGAGAGGCGCTTGAGTGCGTCTGTCATGGGTTCTGCATCTCCTACTTGTCGTGTACGGGCGTCAGCGCGTGGCGGCTTCGAGCGATTCCCGGGCGGCGGCGGCGACCGCGTCGGCGGTGAAGCCGAACTCGCGGAAGAGGACCTTGCCGTCGGCCGAGGCACCGAAGTGCTCCAGGGAGACGATGCGCCCGGCGTCACCGACGAAGCGGTGCCAGGTCAGTCCGATGCCGGCTTCGACGGCGACCCGGGCCCGGACGGACGGGGGCAGCACACTGTCGCGGTAGGCCTGGTCCTGCTGGTCGAACCACTCGACGGACGGCATCGACACCACACGGGTGGGAATGCCCTCGGCCTGGAGCTGCTCGCGCGCCTCGACGGCGAGCTGCACCTCGGAACCGGTGCCGATCAGCACGATCTGCGGCGCGGCGTCCTGCCCGTCGGGGCCGGTGGCCTCGAAGAGGACGTAACCACCCTTGGCGGTGCCCTCGTTGGCGGGGTACGTCGGCACGCCCTGACGGGTCAGCGCGAGGCCGTGCGGGGCCCCCACGCCGTACTCCTTGGTGTAGCGCCGGAGGATCTCGCGCCAGGCGATCGCGGTCTCGTTGGCGTCGGCCGGGCGCACGATGTTCAGGCCCGGGATGGCGCGCAGCGAGGCGAGGTGCTCGATGGGCTGGTGGGTCGGGCCGTCCTCGCCCAGACCGATGGAGTCGTGCGTCCACACGTACGTCACCGGCAGGTGCATCAGCGCGGACAGCCGGACGGCGTTGCGCATGTAGTCGGAGAACACCAGGAAGGTGCCGCCGTAGATGCGGGTGTTGCCGTGCAGCGCGATGCCGTTCATCTCCGCGGCCATGGAGTGCTCACGGATACCGAAGTGGATCGTGCGGCCGTACGGGTCGGCGCCCGGCAGCGGGTTGCCCTCGGGCAGGAACGACGAGGTCTTGTCGATCGTGGTGTTGTTCGAGCCCGCGAGGTCGGCGGAGCCGCCCCACAGCTCGGGGATGACCCCGCCGAGCGCCTGGAGCACCTTGCCGGACGCGGCACGGGTGGCCACGGACTTGCCGGTCTCGAACGCGGGGAGGTGGTCCTCCCAGCCCGTGGGCAGCTCGCCCGCCGCAATCCGGTCGAACTCCGCGGCACGCTGCGGGTTGGCGGCGCGCCAGTCGGCGAACGACTTCTCCCACTCCTTCTTGGCGTCGCGGCCGCGGTCGAGGGCGGCGCGGGTGTGCGCGAGCACCTCGTCGGCGACGTCGAAGGACTTCTCCGGGTCGAAGCCCAGGACCCGCTTGGTGGCCGCGACTTCCTCGTCACCCAGCGCCGAGCCGTGCGCGGCCTCGGTGTTCTGGGCGTTCGGGGCGGGCCAGGCGATGATCGAGCGCATCGCGATGAACGACGGCCGCCCGGTCTCCGCCTTGGCGGCCTCCAGGGCCTTGGCGAGACCCGCCGGGTCCAGGTCACCGTTGGGCAGCTGCGCGACGCGCTGGACGTGCCAGCCGTAGGCCTCGTAGCGCTTGAGGGTGTCCTCGGAGACCGCGGTCTCGGTGTCACCCTCGATCGAGATGTGGTTGTCGTCCCACAGCAGGACGAGGTTGCCGAGCTTCTGGTGGCCCGCCAGGGAGGACGCCTCGGCGGAGATGCCCTCCTGGAGGCAGCCGTCACCGGCGATGCAGTAGATGGTGTGGTCGAAGGGCGAGGTGCCCTGCGCCGCGTCGGGGTCGAACAGGCCGCGCTCGTAGCGGGCCGCCATCGCCATGCCGACCGCGTTGGCGACACCCTGGCCCAGCGGGCCGGTGGTGGTCTCCACACCGGTGGTGTGGCCGTACTCGGGGTGGCCCGGGGTCTTCGAGCCCCAGGTGCGGAACGCCTCCAGGTCGGCCAGCTCCAGGCCGTAGCCGGCGAGGTAGAGCTGGATGTAGAGGGTCAGGCTGGAGTGGCCCGCGGAGAGGACGAACCGGTCGCGGCCGGTCCAGTTCGCGTCCGCCGGGTCGTGCCGCATCAGCTTCTGGAAGAGAAGGTAGGCGGCCGGCGCCAGGCTCATGGCCGTACCGGGATGGCCGTTACCGACCTTCTGCACGGAATCCATGGCCAGGACACGGACGGTGTCCACTGCCCGCTGATCCAGTTCGGTCCACTCGAGATCTGTGGTGGTCGGCTTGGTGCTCACCCTGAGTCAGGGCTCCTCTCCACATGTCGAATGCCGCGGACGGTATGTCCGCCAGGCGGTGTCGAGCCTACCCCCGCGAGTGCGTGCGTCTTTTCGACGCTCAGTCGGTGTTTTCGGCGCTCAGTCGGTGCGGCGCGGGCACCGCGGCCCGTCGCTTTGGGCAACCAAATCAGGACTTCTGGCATTCCGGTCCCAGATGCGAGCGCCATACGACCAGACTGCCGGGCAGCGGTCCGGTTCGCCTCCTGAACGCCGGGCGAACGGCCGGGGACAGGTGCCGCCCCCGCGCGGCTGCCCGCCGCCCAACACGACCCCACCCCCGCGAAGATCGCCGTATGGCCAACGTCTAAAGTGGCGTGGTACGCGCAAGCCCTACACCGCGTCTTCACCGCCGGACGGGCTTGCATGCCTTTCTCTTCTGCGGCAGAGGCCGCTGACGTTACTTCCAGGGGTGTGCGTGACGGCCGTCGAATCCCGTCCTGCGGGTGGGGGCACCGCCCACGCCGTCAAGGCTGTGGGGGAGTTTGCTCAGGCCCCGGGGAGTCCCGGTCCCGGTGAGCGGCCGTTCGGGGCCCGCGTCAAAGGGTTCGTGGCGCTGACCAAGCCACGGGTCATCGAGCTGCTGCTGATGACCACGGTGCCGGTGATGTTCCTGGCGGCCAAGGGCGTGCCCGATCTGTGGCTGGTCCTGGCGACCTGCATCGGCGGATACCTCTCCGCCGGCGGCGCCGCGGCCTTCAACATGTACCTCGACCGCGACATCGACGCGCTGATGGACCGTACGTCCCAGCGGCCGCTGGTCACCGGCATGGTGAGCCCCATCGAATGCCTGGTCTTCGCGACCGCCCTCGCGGTCGGCTCCACGGCCTGGTTCTGGGTCCTCGTCAACCCGCTGTCGGCGATGCTGTCGCTCGGTGCGCTGCTTTTCTATGTCGTCGTTTACACGATGATCCTCAAGCGGCGTACCAGCCAGAACATCGTCTGGGGCGGTATCGCCGGCTGTATGCCGGTCTTCATCGGCTGGTCGTCGGTGACGAACTCGGTCTCCTGGGCCTCGTTCATCCTCTTCCTCGTCATCTTCTTCTGGACGCCGCCGCATTACTGGCCGCTCTCGATGAAGGTCAAGGACGACTACGAGCGCGCCGGGGTGCCGATGCTGCCGGCCGTCGCGGGCAACAAGGTCGTCGCCCGGCAGATCGTCGCCTACAGCTGGGTGATGGTGGCGGTCTCGCTGCTGCTCCAGCCGCTGGGCTACACCGGCTGGTTCTACACCGCGGTCGCGCTCGCCTGCGGAGCCTTCTGGCTCAAGGAGGCACACGGTCTCCAGGCCCGCGCGAAGGCCGGCATCACGGGCGCCAAGCTCAAGGAGATGCGGCTGTTCCACTGGTCCATCACCTATGTCTCGCTGCTCTTCGTCGCCGTCGCCGTGGACCCCTTCCTCCGCTGAGAGGTGTGGGGGATCACCCTCACCAAAAGCCGTACTCGCGGGTAGCATGCTGGGTATGGCAGACACCCAGCAGGCGGAAGAGCAGGTGGAGGCGGCGGCCGGCACGGCGGCCGACAAGCGGGCCGGCCGGCGCACGGCCAGGCTCACCAAGCAGATCCGCGCCTTCGCCGACAGCCACGGCGGCAGCGCCGAGGGCCAGCTCGCGCACATCGGCCGCGGCCGCGTCCGGATCGCCCTCGTCGGGGCCAACGGCGAGTGGGGCAACCTCGTCGCGGACTCCTTCGACTCCGCCAAGGACGCCGTCACGGCGTCCGGCATCACGCTCCAGGACGACTTCGACGGCGACCTCGCCGCCAAGGTCCGCACCGGCCGCTACGAGTGGTCCCGGATGGCGGGCATCCAGGTCGGCGGCCCGGCCAACGGCTGACGCGCGGCACCCGGGCGTCGTGCGCCGGAGCGTACGCCGGAAGCGGAGCCCGCTACCTCACCACCACCTCGTCCGTTAAGCCCACCAGGCGCGGCGCTCCGGCCGCGTCCGGCGGGCTCTCGGCGAGGAGAAGCGGATGGACGGCCTTCCCTTCCTGGTAGATCAGCCGCCGCTCATCGACCAGTACAGCTTCGGCGCGGTGCACGACGAACTCGGCCTCGGCTCCTTCGAGACCCACCTCGCCGCCGCGGCCGGCGCCCAGGGCCCGGCCCCCGCCGGCACCAGCTACTTCGACAGCTTCACCGGTCTCGCGATACGCCGCTGGTGCCCCCCGCTGCTCGGCCTGGAACCGCACTGCCCGCCTGCCCGCTACCTGGCCCGCCGCCGCGAGATGGGCGCCTACCGGGCCGGCCGCATGCTGCTGCGCGGCTCCGGGATCGGCACGTTCCTGCTGGCGGCCGGGGCGCCCAGCGATCTGACCTCGGCCACCGAACTCGCCACCGCCGCCGCGGCCCCTGCCCACGAGGTGGTACGGCTCGAACCGCTCGCCGAGCAGGTCGCCGACACCTCCGGCAGCGTCGACTCCTTCATCGGCTACACCGCCGAGGCCCTCTACGCCGTCGCCCAGCACGCCACCGCCTTCGCCTCCGGCGCCACCCACTGCGAGGGGCGCGCCCCGGAGGCCGGTGAGGTGCGGCGGGCCGCGGACCGCTGGCTGCGCCGCCGCCGGCCCGGGGAGCGGCTCGGGGAGCCCGTGCTCGTCCGGCATCTGCTGTGGAGCGCGGTGGCGACCGGTCTGCCGGTCCAGCTGCACTGCCCCGATCCCCAGCCGCTGGCGGCCTTTCTGCGCGCCACCACGGGCATCGGCGCGGACCTCGTCCTGCTGCCGGAGCCGCCGCACCACCGGCGGGCGGCGCAGCTCGCCGCGGTGCACGCCCATGTGTACGCGGACGCCGGGCCCTGCCCCGAGGAGACGCTGAGCCGGGCACCGTTCGGCAAGCTGCTGTTCTCGTCGGGGGCCCGCGGGCTGCCCGAGCTCTATGTGACCGGCGCCCGGTGCTTCGTACGGGCCATGGCGCGGCTGGTACGGGAGTGGACCGACGAGGGCCTGTGCGGGCCCGGGGACGGGCGGCGGATCACCGAGACGGTCGGGTTCGGGACCGCGCGCCGGGTCTACCGGCTGAGTGCGGAGTCCGCCTGAGGCTCCGGTGCCTCGTGCTCGCCGGAGGGGGCGGGCTTGCCCGGCTCCTCCTCCTGGAGCGGGCCGCGGTCGCGCAGCGACAGACAGACCCGCAGCACCCAGATCCACACCAGGGCCGAGCCCAGCATGTGCAGCCCGATGACCATCTCGGGCAGGCCCGTGAAGTACTGGACGTAGCCGATGACGCCCTGCGCGGCGATGCAGGCGAACAGCTCCAGGAGCATCCGGCGCGGTCGGGCCGGCGCCTTGACGGCGCGCAGCGTGAACCACAGGGCGACGGACAGGCCGACGACGATGTAGACGAAGTCGACGTGCAGCTGGGTGATCTCCTGCCAGTCCAGCGGGATGCGGTGGACCTTCTTGGCGTCGCCCGCGTGCGGGCCGGTGCCCGTGACGACCGTACCGATCACGGTGAGCGCGCCGGTCGCGGCCACCAGCAGCCAGGCCAGCTGCCGCACCGGACGGGCGACCACGTCGCGCGGCTCCTCGTCGCCCTCGCCCGCCCGCTGCCAGCTCAGCACCGCGACCGTGAGCAGGGCCGTGGCCGCGAGGAAGTGCGAGCTGACGATGTACGGGTTCAGACCGGTCAGGACCGTGATACCGCCGATGACGGCATTGCTCATGACCAGCCAGAACTGCGCCCAGCCGAGCCGGGTGAGCGAGCGGCGCCGGGGGTGCCGGGCGCGGGCGGCGATGATGAACAGTCCGACGACCGCGCACAGCACATACGTCAGCATGCGATTGCCGAACTCGATGAGGCCGTTGATGCCCATCGCGGCGGTCGGCGTCAGGCTGTCCGGCGTGCACTTGGGCCAGGTCGAGCAGCCCAGCCCGGACTGGGAGAGCCGGACCGCGCCACCCGTGACGACGATGATCACGGCCATCACGACGGTGGCCAGCGCGGCCCGTCGCACGAAGGCCGCGGACGGCTGCCAGCGGCGGGCGATCAGCTCAAGGGGATTCAGCGTGTTCGGCACGGGAGCCATCGTATGCGGGCCCTTGTGCAAACTTTCACGAGGGGTGCGTTCGCCACGGAATCACCCATCAGGGCCGTGCCCCGGCCGCCTGCTCCCCACTACTCCCAGCGGAAGAACCGCGCCGCGGCCCCCAGCCCCAGCACCGCCCACCCCGCCAGGACGCCGAGGTCCGGCCAGGGGAGGCCGGCGCCGTGCTGGAGCACCTCGCGCAGCCCGTCGGACAGCGCCGTGATCGGCAGCAGGCCGAGCACGCTCTGCGCGGCCTCCGGGAACTTCTCCAGCGGGACGACCACGCCGCCGCCGACCAGCAGCAGCAGGAACACCAGGTTGGCCGCGGCCAGGGTGGCCTCCGCCTTGAGCGTGCCGGCCATCAGCAGACCCAGGCCCGAGAAGGCGGCGGTGCCCAGGAGGAGCAGCGCCGCCACCGCGAGCGGGTTGCCCTGCGGGGACCAGCCCAGGGCGAGCGCGACCGCCGTCAGCAGCGTGATCTGGAGGACCTCGGTGACCAGCACCGCACAGGTCTTGGCCGTCATCAGCCCCCAGCGCGGCAGCGGCGAGACGGCGAGTCGCTTGAGCACGCCGTAGCGCCGCTCGAAGCCGGTCGCGATGGCCTGGCCGGTGAAGGCGGTGGACAGCACGGCGAGCGCCAGGATGCCGGGCGCCAGGAAGTCGACGGAGCTGCCCGCGCCGCCGGCCGTGGCGGTGGGCACCGCGATGATGTCGACGGCGGAGAACAGGACCAGCAGCAGCGTCGGGATGATCACGGTCAGCAGCAGCTGCTCACCGTTGCGCAGCAGCATCCTGGTCTCCAGGGCCGCCTGTGCGCGGATCATCCGGGGCAGCGGAGCCGCACCGGGCCGCGGGCTGAAGGTGCCGGTGACGCCACCGGCCTCAGTGGTGGTCATGCGCGCAGCTCCTTGCCCGTGAGCTCCAAGAAGACGTCCTCCAGGGTGTGGCGTTCGACGGCTATCGCGTCGGGCAGCACGCCGTTCTGGGCGCACCAGGAGGCGACGGTGGCCAGCAGCTGCGGGTTGACCTTGCCGTGGACGCGGTAGACGCCGGAGGCGGGCTCCGTGGCGGCGCTGTCCGCGGGCAGCGCCTTGAGGAGCGAGCCGAGGTCGAGTCCGGGGCGCCCGGTGAAACGCAGGCTGTTCTCCGCGCCGCCGCGGCACAGCGCGTCCGGGCTGCCCTGGGCGATCACCCGGCCGCCGTCGATGATTGCGACATCGTCGGCGAGCTGCTCGGCCTCATCCATGAAGTGCGTGGTCAGTACGGTGCTGACGCCGTCGGCGCGCAGTTCCCGTACGAGGTCCCAGGTGGCGTGCCGGGCCTGCGGGTCGAGTCCGGCCGTCGGCTCGTCCAGGAAGACCAGCTCGGGGCGGCCGACCACGGCCATCGCCAGCGCCAGCCGTTGTTGCTGGCCGCCGGAGAGCCGCCGGTAGGGGGTCCGGCCGCAGCTGCCCAGGCCGAGCCGGTCGATCAGCGTGCCGACGTCGAGCGGGTGGGCGTGCAGGGTGGCGGTGTGCCGCAGCATCTCCTCGGCCCGGGCGCCCGCGTAGACGCCGCCGGACTGGAGCATCACGCCGATGCGCGGCCGCAGTGCCGCGGCGTCGGCGACCGGGTCCAGGCCCAGGACCCGCACCCGGCCCGCGTCCGGGCGGCGGTAGCCCTCGCAGGTCTCGATCGTGGTGGTCTTGCCGGCGCCGTTCGGGCCGAGCACGGCGGTCACCGCGCCGCGGGCGACGGTCAGGTCGAGGCCGTCCACGGCGGTCTTGGTCCCGTAGCGCTTGACCAGGCCGGTGATCTCGACGGCGGGCTCTCGGCCGGGAGGCCGGGGGTCGCCCCCCGGGGAGGTGCTGGGCATGCCGGGCAGTCTACGGAGAGTGGCGGGCCGGGCTTCAATGGGGGCGAGGGCCCGGAACGGTGTGCGTTCCCCGATCCGGCGGTGTGGGACCGAATGAATTTCGGGGGTCTGAGACCCCGGTCCGCCGCTGTCGGCCCGGCGGAGGCCCGTGCAGGTCGGCGCCGGTTTGTCCGCTCCGCCGGGGGCTTGAATTAGGTAACCCTAAGTGATAGAGGCCACCCGCCGGTGGTCCGGGCGAGGCTTGTATCGCTTTGACGAATTACGCAACAATGGCGTTGTGAAATACGCGAGCGAGGAACAGGAAGGGCCCACGGTCGAGCGGACCGACGGGCCGGCCGCCTCCGCGCCCGAGAAGACCGAGCGGCGGGGGACCGTCTCCCACGCCGCGGCGCCGCACGACGAACAGCAGGGCACCCGCAACCGGGTCGCCCGCTCCATTCTCGACCACGGGCCGTCCACCGCGGCCGAGCTCGCCCTGCGCCTGGAACTGACCCAGGCGGCCGTCCGGCGGCATCTGGACGCGCTGGCCGCGGAGGGCGTCGTCGAGCCCCGCGAGAAGCGTGTCTACGGCACCCGTGGCCGTGGCCGCCCGGCCAAGGCCTTCGCGCTCACCGACTGCGGACGGGACGCCTTCGACCAGGCCTACGACCAGCTCGCCTCCGATGCGCTGCGCTGGATCGCGCAGAGCGCGGGCGGCGGCGAGAAGGGCGAGGCGGCCGTCGCCGCGTTCGCCCGCGCCCGCCTGGCCGCGCAGGCCGAGGGGTACCGCGAGGCCGTCGAGGCCGCCGAGCCGGAGGCCCGTACCGAGGCCCTTGCGAAGGCGTTGACCGCGGACGGGTACGCTGCTACGGCGCGCAGCGCCCCCAATCCCCAGCTCGGTGAACAGCTCTGCCAGCACCACTGCCCGGTCGCCCATGTCGCCGAGCAGTACCCGCAGCTGTGTGAGGCGGAGACCGAGGTCTTCTCCCGATTGCTCGGGACCCATGTACAGCGTCTTGCCACCATCGCCCATGGCGACGGGGTGTGTACGACCTTCGTTCCGAAGGCCGGTGCCGGCAAGGCCGCTCACAGCACCGCACGCACCAGTAAGACCACCACAGCATCTGCAAGCACGGCCGGGAGGAACCCCGCATGACGCTCCCCACGGAGACTGCTCACCCTGAGCTCGAGGGTCTGGGCAAGTACGAATACGGCTGGGCCGACTCCGACGTGGCCGGCGCCTCGGCGAAGCGCGGTCTTTCCGAGGCCGTCGTCCGCGACATCTCGGCGAAGAAGAACGAGCCGGAGTGGATGCTCAAGCTCCGCCTCAAGGGTCTGAAGCTGTTCGACAAGAAGCCCATGCCGAACTGGGGCTCGGACCTGTCGGGCATCGACTTCGACAACATCAAGTACTTCGTCCGCTCCACCGAGCAGCAGGCCGCCTCCTGGGAGGACCTGCCCGAGGACATCAAGAACACCTACGACAAGCTCGGCATCCCCGAGGCGGAGAAGCAGCGCCTGGTCGCCGGTGTCGCCGCGCAGTACGAGTCCGAGGTCGTCTACCACCAGATCCGTGAGGACCTGGAGGAGCAGGGCGTCATCTTCCTGGACACCGACACCGCGCTCAAGGAGCACCCGGAGCTCTTCCAGGAGTACTTCGGCACGGTCATCCCGGTCGGCGACAACAAGTTCGCGTCGCTGAACAGCGCGGTGTGGTCCGGCGGCTCGTTCATCTACGTGCCCAAGGGTGTCCACGTCGACATCCCGCTCCAGGCCTACTTCCGGATCAACACCGAGAACATGGGCCAGTTCGAGCGGACGCTGATCATCGTCGACGAGGACGCCTACGTCCACTACGTCGAGGGCTGCACGGCGCCGATCTACAAGTCGGACTCGCTGCACTCCGCGGTCGTCGAGATCATCGTCAAGAAGGGCGGCCGCTGCCGCTACACGACCATCCAGAACTGGTCGAACAACGTCTACAACCTGGTCACCAAGCGCGCCGTCGCCTACGAGGGCGCGACCATGGAGTGGGTCGACGGCAACCTCGGCTCCAAGGTGACGATGAAGTACCCGGCCGTCTACCTCATGGGCGAGCACGCCAAGGGCGAGACCCTGTCCATCGCCTTCGCGGGCGAGGGCCAGCACCAGGACGCCGGCTCCAAGATGGTCCACATGGCGCCGAACACCTCCTCCAACATCGTCTCCAAGTCGGTGGCGCGAGGCGGCGGCCGGACCTCCTACCGCGGTCTGGTCGAGATCGGCGAGGGCGCCGCGGGCTCCAAGTCCAACGTGCTGTGTGACGCCCTGCTGGTGGACACCATCTCCCGTTCGGACACCTACCCCTACGTCGACGTCCGCGAGGACGACGTGTCGATGGGTCACGAGGCGACCGTTTCCAAGGTCAGCGAGGACCAGCTCTTCTACCTGATGGCGCGCGGTCTGTCGGAGGACGAGGCCATGGCGATGATCGTCCGCGGCTTCGTCGAGCCGATCGCCCGTGAGCTGCCGATGGAGTACGCGCTGGAGCTCAACCGCCTGATCGAGCTGCAGATGGAAGGCGCGGTCGGCTGACGGCCCCGGCACACTCAACGACCGACGCGGCGGCCGTCCTGCGGGCAGGCCGAGGATCGCAACCAGAAAGCGAGCACTACGACAGCCATGGCTGAGGCTCAGAACATCCCGGCGGGTTCCACCACCACCGGCTCCCTTGCGGTGGCGGCGGAGTCCACCGTCGCCACGAGGATGAGCGCCCCGCCGTCCTACGACGTGGCGGACTTCCCCGTGCCGCACGGCCGCGAGGAGGAGTGGCGCTTCACGCCTCTCGCGCGCCTGAAGGGCCTGCACGACGGCAGCGCCGAGGCCGGCGGTCCCGACCTGAAGATCGACATCACCGCGCCCGAGGGCGTCACGCATGAGCTCGTCGACCGCGCCGACCCGCGGGTCGGCAAGGCCGGCAAGCCCGTCGACCGGGTCGCCGCCCAGGCGTACAGCGCGTTCGAGAAGGCGTCGGTGATCTCGGTTCCCAAGGAGGCGCAGCTCTCCGAGCCGATCCGGATCACCGTCCACGGTGAGGGCGGTACGGCCTACGGCCACCAGGTCATCGAGCTCGGCGCGTTCGCCGAGGCGGTCGTGGTCATCGACCACACCGGTGACGCGGTGCTCGCCGCCAACGTCGACTACCTCCTCGGTGACGGCGCCAAGCTGACCGTCGTCTCCGTCCAGGACTGGGACGACCACGCGGTGCACGCGGGCCAGCACAACGCCCTGGTCGGCCGGGACGCGAGCTTCAAGTCCGTGGTCGTCACCTTCGGCGGCGACCTCGTCCGGCTGCACCCGCGCGTCAGCTACGCGGGCCCCGGCGGTGAGGCCGAGTTCTACGGTCTGTACTTCACCGAGCAGGGCCAGCACCACGAGCACCGGCTCTTCGTCGACCACGAGGCGACCAACTGCCGCTCCAACGTCGTCTACAAGGGCGCGCTCCAGGGCGACGACGCACACGCCGTATGGATCGGTGACGTGCTGATCCAGGCCTCGGCGACCGGTACGGACACCTACGAGCTCAACCGCAACCTCGTCCTCACCGACGGCGCGCGGGTCGACTCGGTGCCCAACCTGGAGATCGAGACCGGCGAGATCGTCGGCGCCGGCCACGCCTCGGCGACCGGCCGCTTCGACGACGAGCAGCTGTTCTACCTGATGGCCCGTGGTATCCCGGCCGATGAGGCCCGCCGACTGGTCGTCCGCGGCTTCTTCGCCGAGCTGGTCCAGCAGATCGGTCTCCCGGACGTCGAAGAGCGTCTGATGAGCAAGATCGAGGCCGAGCTGGAAGCGTCCGCGGCATGACGTACGTACGCGCAGCGGCGCTCAGCGAGCTGGAGGAGGACACCCCCAAGCGGGTGGAACTCGACGGCACGCCCGTCTCCCTGGTCCGCACCGAGGGAGAGGTGTTCGCGATCAACGACATCTGCTCGCATGCGAACGTCTCGCTCTCCGAAGGCGAGGTCGAGGACTGCTCGATCGAGTG
This sequence comes from Streptomyces sp. NPDC029466, assembly GCF_055574515.1. Taxonomy (NCBI): domain Bacteria; kingdom Bacillati; phylum Actinomycetota; class Actinomycetes; order Kitasatosporales; family Streptomycetaceae; genus Streptomyces; species Streptomyces sp. NPDC029466. The sequence continues at coordinate 54,563 of NZ_JBVHZH010000020.1, read as the reverse complement.
CTGGCTGCACGGTTCGAGCTTCGACCTGCGCACCGGCAAGCCGAACGGCCTTCCCGCGACGCGCCCCGTCCCCGTATACCCCGTAAAGATCGAAGGGGACGACGTGCTCGTCTCCGTCACCCAGGAGTCCTGAGTTCCCCATGGCAACGCTTGAGATCCACGACCTGCACGTCTCCGTCGAGGCCGAGAACGGCCCGCGCGAGATCCTGAAGGGCGTCGACCTGACCGTGAAGCAGGGCGAGACGCACGCCATCATGGGCCCCAACGGCTCCGGCAAGTCCACCCTCGCCTACTCCCTCGCGGGTCACCCCAAGTACACGATCACCGGCGGCACCGTCACCCTCGACGGCGAGGACGTCCTGGAGATGTCCGTCGACGAGCGCGCGCGGGCCGGCGTCTTCCTCGCCATGCAGTACCCGGTCGAGGTGCCCGGCGTCTCGGTCTCCAACTTCCTGCGCACCTCCGCGACCGCGATCCGCGGCGAGGCCCCCAAGCTGCGGCTGTGGGTCAAGGAGGTCAAGGAGGCCATGCAGCGCCTCCAGATGGACCCCTCCTTCGCCGAGCGCAATGTCAACGAGGGCTTCTCCGGCGGTGAGAAGAAGCGCCACGAGATCCTCCAGCTGGAGCTGCTCAAGCCGGCCATCGCGATCCTCGACGAGACCGACTCCGGCCTCGACGTCGACGCGCTGCGCACCGTCTCCGAGGGCGTCAACCGCGTCCGCGAGACCGGCGAGGTCGGCACCCTGCTGATCACGCACTACACGCGCATCCTGCGCTACATCAAGCCCGACCAGGTCCACGTCTTCGCCAACGGCCGGATCGCCGAGTCCGGCGGCGCGGAGCTCGCGGACAAGCTCGAGGCCGAGGGCTACGAGGCCTACACGAAGGGTGGCGCAACCGCGTGACACAGCTGCCGGGCCTCCTCGACACAGAGGCGATCCGTAAGGACTTCCCCCTTCTGGACCGCCAGGTCCACGACGGGAAGAAGGTCGTGTACCTGGACAACGCGGCGACCTCCCAGAAGCCGCGCCAGGTCCTCGACGCCCTGAACGCCTACTACGAACGTCACAACGCCAACGTCCACCGCGGCGTGCATGTGCTCGCCGAGGAGGCCACGGCGCTGTACGAAGGCGCCCGTGACAAGGTCGCCGCCTTCATCAACGCGCCGAGCCGCGACGAGGTGATCTTCACCAAGAACGCCTCCGAGTCGCTCAACCTCGTGGCCAACATGCTCGGCTGGGCCGATGAGCCCTACCGCGTGGACCGCGAGACCGAGATCGTCATCACGGAGATGGAGCACCACTCCAACATCGTCCCGTGGCAGCTGCTCTCGCAGCGCACCGGCGCGAAGCTGAAGTGGTTCGGCATCACCGACGACGGCCGCCTCGACCTGTCCAACATCGAAGAGGTCATCACGGAGCAGACGAAGATCGTCTCCTTCACGCTGGTCTCCAACATCATGGGCACCGTCAACCCGGTCGAGACGATCATCCGGCGCGCCCAGGAGGTCGGCGCGCTGGTCTGCATCGACGCCTCGCAGGCCGCCCCGCACATGGTGCTGGACGTGCAGGCGCTGCAGGCCGACTTCGTGGCCTTCACCGGCCACAAGATGTGCGGCCCGACCGGCATCGGTGTCCTCTGGGGCCGCCAGGAGCTGCTGGAGGACCTCCCGCCGTTCCTCGGCGGCGGCGAGATGATCGAGACCGTCTCGATGCACTCCTCGACCTATGCGCCCGCCCCGCACAAGTTCGAGGCCGGTACGCCCCCGATCGCCCAGGCCGTCGGCCTCGGCGCGGCCGTGGACTACCTCACCTCGATCGGCATGGACAACATCGCCGTGCATGAGCACGCGATCACCGAGTACGCCGTCAAGCGGCTGCTGGAGGTCCCCGACCTGCGCATCATCGGCCCGAGCACGGCCGAGGACCGCGGGGCGACGATCTCCTTCACGCTCGGTGACATCCATCCCCACGACGTCGGCCAGGTGCTGGACGAGCAGGGCATCGCGGTCCGGGTGGGTCACCACTGCGCACGGCCGGTCTGCCTGCGCTACGGAATTCCCGCGACCACGCGAGCGTCGTTCTATCTGTACTCCACGCCCGCCGAGGTCGACGCCTTGGTCGAGGGCCTGGAGCACGTCCGCAACTTCTTCGGTTAAACAGACACAGCCGGTTAACAAGCACAGCGGATGAGGACGAGGACTGACTGAGCCGTGAAGCTGGATTCCATGTACCAGGACGTCATCCTGGACCACTACAAGCACCCCCATGGGCGCGGTCTTCGGGACGGCGACGCCGAGGTGCACCATGTCAACCCCACGTGCGGTGACGAGATCACGCTCCGTGTGCGGCTCGACGGCGCCACGATCGAGGATGTCTCCTACGAGGGCCAGGGCTGCTCCATCAGCCAGGCCAGCGCGTCGGTGCTCAACGACCTCCTGGTCGGCAAGGAGCTCGGCGAGGCGCAGAAGATCCAGGAGACGTTCCTGGAGCTGATGCAGTCCAAGGGACAGGTCGAGCCGGATGACGCCATGGAGGAGGTGCTGGAGGACGCGGTCGCGTTCGCCGGTGTCTCGAAGTACCCGGCGCGTGTGAAGTGCGCGCTGCTCAGTTGGATGGCCTGGAAGGACGCCACGGCCAAGGCCCTCTCCGAGGAGGCGAAGACCGCATGACCGACACCCCGACCACCACGAAGCCCGCTTCCGAGGAGGAGGTCCGCGAGGCGCTGTACGACGTCGTGGACCCCGAGCTGGGCATCGATGTCGTCAACCTGGGGCTGATCTACGGCATCCATGTCGACGAGGCCAATATCGCCACCATCGACATGACGCTGACCTCCGCGGCCTGCCCGCTGACCGATGTCATCGAGGACCAGGCGAAGTCCGCCACGGACGGCATCGTCAACGAACTGAAGATCAACTGGGTCTGGATGCCCCCGTGGGGCCCCGACAAGATCACCGACGACGGCCGCGAGCAGCTGCGCGCGCTGGGCTTCAACGTCTGACGAGATCTCCTCAAGCGCTACGGCCGTGCCCGCCAGTCACCACTGGCGGGCACGGCCGTTTCGGCGTTCCGGCCCCGCGCAGGGGTATGTACGCCCGTACGCAA
>NZ_JBVHZH010000020.1:34205-51446 GCF_055574515.1 Streptomyces sp. NPDC029466 | reverse complement strand
CTAGCCCCAAAACACCCCCCCCCCCACCCCCCCCCCCCCCCCCCCTCCTTTCCCCCCCCCCCCCCCCCCCCCCCCCCCCCCCCCCCCCCCCCCCCCCCCCCCCCCCCCCCCCCCCCCCACGGCCGTTTCGGCGTTCCGGCCCCGCGCAGGGGTATGTACGCCCGTACGCAACGTTGTGTACGCTCGTACGCATGGCCCCTTTGATGCTCGCCGGCGCGATCCTGTCCGAGGTCCTCGCGACCACCGCGATGAAATACAGCGACGGCTTCAGCAAGCTGTGGCCGTCGCTGTACACCGCGGCGGGCTATCTGCTCGCCTTCTTCCTGCTCGCGCAGACGCTCAGGACGATGAGCGTCGGCACCGCGTACGCCATCTGGGCCGGTGTCGGCACGGCGCTGATCGCGGCGATCGGGATGGCCTTCCTGGGGGAGAGCACCAGTGCGCTGAAGATCCTCGGGTTGCTGCTGGTCATCGCCGGTGTCGTGGTGCTGAATCTGGGCGGGGCGCACTGATGGCCCGGCGCTACGACCCGGACCGGCGGCAGCGGATCATCGACGCGGCGATCACCGTGGTGGGCGAGCGCGGGATCGCCGGGCTCAGCCACCGCTCGGTGGCCGCCGCGGCGGATGTCCCGCTCGGCTCCACCACGTACCACTTCGCGACCCTGGACGAGCTGCTGGTCGCAGCGTTGCGGCAGGTCAACGGCGAGTGGCTGGCCGACTTCACGCGCTGGGCCGACGGGATCGACCCGGCGGTGCCGCTCACCGACGAGGTGGCCCGGCTCGTCGAGGAGACGCTGAGCGGGGACCGCTCGCGGATGGTGCTGGAGTACGAGCTCTATCTGGCGGCGCTGCGGCACGAGGCGGTGCGGCCGATCGCCGCGGAGTGCCTGGACGAGATGGTGCGGCTGCTCGGCCGGCGGATCGGCGACGTCCGGACCGCACGGGCCGTGGTGGCCTTCACCGACGGGCTGACGCTCCAGCATCTGCTGACCGGGCAGCCCTTCGACCCCACGTCGGTACGGGCCGGGCTGGCCGGGGTGCTGGGCTGAGCGGCGGCCCCGGCGGCGCGCGCCTTGTGGACCCGTACGAACCCGGTGGTGCGGTCCTACGGACCGGCCCGATCGCTGAGACCGGTTCGCCTCGGCGGGCGCCCTCCGGTTAGGTTTCGAACATGACCGATGCTGCTTCCCCCCGTACGACCGGCGCCGTCGCCGCCGGGCTCGCCACCGTCACCTCCGACGGCACCGTTCTCGACACCTGGTTCCCGGCACCCGAGCTGGCCGCCACCGACGGCCTGGGCCCCGCCGGCACCGAGCGCCTCGACGACGAGCGCGCCACCGAACTGCTGGGCGCCGCCGTGCTCAAGGCGATCGGTCCCGACCCGGTCCGCGAGGTCGAGGTCGTCGCCGTCCGCACGGTCATCGCCTCCCTCGACGACAAGCCGCTGGACGCTCACGACGCGTACCTGCGCCTGCACCTGCTCAGCCACCGGCTGGTCAAGCCGCACGGGCAGAACCTGGAGGGCGTCTTCGGCCTGCTGTCCAACGTCGCCTGGACCTCGCTGGGCCCGGTGCCCGTCGACCGGGTGGAGACGGTACGGCTGAACGCCCGTGCCGAGGGGCTGCACCTGATGGTCACCGGCATCGACAAGTTCCCGCGGATGACGGACTATGTCGCGCCCACCGGCGTACGGATCGCGGACGCCGACCGGGTGCGGCTGGGCGCGCACCTCGCGGCCGGCACCACGGTCATGCACGAGGGCTTCGTCAACTTCAACGCCGGGACGCTGGGCACCTCCATGGTCGAGGGCCGGATCAGCGCGGGTGTGGTCATCGGTGACGGCTCCGACATCGGCGGCGGCGCCTCCACCATGGGCACCCTGTCCGGCGGCGGCAAGCAGATCATCTCGGTCGGCGAGCGCTGCCTGCTCGGCGCCGAGTCGGGTATCGGCATCGCGCTGGGCGACGAGTGCGTCGTCGAGGCCGGTCTGTACGTCACCGCGGGCACCCGGGTCACGCTGCCCGACGGCCAGATCGTCAAGGCCCTGGAGCTCTCCGGCGCGGACAACATCCTCTTCCGCCGCAACTCCACCACCGGCGCCGTCGAGGCCCGCCCGAACAAGGCGGAGTGGGGCGGCCTCAACGAGGTGCTGCACAGCCACAACTGAGCGGTCACGGTCACCCCACGGCCCGGCGGGCGTCCCGCCGGGCCGTTGTTGTCGGCACCCCGCTCCCCGGCCCGGCTGCCCGCCGATAAGCTTGCGCCATGCGTGATCTTGTAGCGGGGATGCGGTATCTGGGCAAGGGGCAGCGCTGGGTCGCCCAGCACGGCCGGTGGTGGGGATTCGGGCTGATTCCGGCGCTGATCGCCCTGGTGCTGTATGCCGCGGTGCTCACCGTGCTGGCCATCTGGTCCGGCGATATCGCGGCCTGGGCGACGCCGTTCGCCGACGGCTGGGGCTCGCCCTGGCAGGGGCTGCTGCGCGGGCTGTTCGTGGCGCTGCTGTTCGCCGGCGGGCTGATGCTCTCGGTGCTGACCTTCACCGCGGTCACCCTCCTGATCGGCGACCCCTTCTACGAGTCGCTCTCGGAGAAGGTCGAGGAGTCCGAGGGGCACTGCCCGCCGTCCCCGGACCGGCCGCTGTGGCAGGAGATCTGGATCGCGCTGCGGGACAGCGTGCATGTGCTGCTGCGGGCCGCCGGCTTCGGCATCCTGCTGTTCGTCCTCGGGTTCGTGCCGTTCATCGGGCAGACCGTGATTCCCGCGATCGGCTTCTGTGTCTCCGGCTTCTTCCTCGCCGTCGAGCTGACCTCGGTGGCCATGCAGCGCCGGGACATCCCGGTGCGCGAACGGCTCCGGCTGCTGCGCGGCCGCAAGGGGCTCGCGGTCGGCTTCGGCACCCCCATCGTGCTGCTGTTCCTGATCCCGTTCGTCGCGGTGGTGCTGATGCCGGGCGCGGTCGCCGGTGCGACGCTGCTCGTCCGCGACCTGGTGCCGGGCCCGGACGAGCCGTCCGGGCCGGAGCGGGGCGAGGCGGCCGCCGGGCCGGACCGGGCCGCGGCTCCGTACGGGCAGCCGGGCGCGCCGGAGGGCTTCGGGCCGCCGCCCGCCCCCTTCGCGCCTAACCAGGGACCCCCGCAGGCACCGCGGTATCCGCATCAGCAGTCCGGTCCAGGGTCGTCCGCAGCGCGTCCACCAGCCGGCTGGTGAGTTCGGCGTCCGCCGCCAGCAGCGGGCCGCGTACCGGCCCCGCGGGCAGCCCGAGGTGCTGGAGCAGCGCCTTCGTGGTGACCGTGCCAGGGGTCTCCCCGCCGGTCACCGCCTCGATGAGCGGGACCAGGGCGAGCTGACGGCGGGCCGCCGCGGCCGTGTCGCCGGCGTCATAGGCGTCCAGTACGGCGCGCACCGCCCGGGGTGCGGCATTGGCGACCGTGCTGACGCAGCCGGCGCCGCCGAGGGCCCGTAGCGGCAGGATCTGTTCATCGCAGCCCGCGTAGTAGGCCAGGTCCGTCGCGGCCAGCACCTTCGCCGTCTTCAGCAGGTCGTAGCCGCAGTCCTTGACCGCCACGATCCGCGGATGGGCGGCCAGCCGCAGCAGGGTCCGGGCGCTCAGCGCGGTGCCGGTGCGGCCCGGGATGTCGTAGAGCATCACCGGCAGTCCGGTGGCGTCCGCGACCGTCCGCAGATGATGGCCTACGGCCTCCTGGGTGGGCCGCGAGTAGTACGGCGTGACCACCAACAGGCCGTGGGCGCCCGCCCGTTCGGCGTCGCGGGCCAGGGAGACGGTGTGCCGGGTGTCGCTGGTGCCGACCCCCGCGATGATCCGCGCCCGGTCGCCGACGGCCTCGGCCACGGCCCGCAGCAGGGTCTCCTTCTCGGCGTCCGACGTGGTCGGGGACTCCCCGGTGGTGCCGCTCAGCACCAGTGCCTCGCAGCCGCCGTCGTCGACGAGGCGGGTGGCGAGCTGCTGCGCGCCGTCCGGGTCGAGCGCGCCGTCGGCGGTGAACGGGGTGATCATGGCGGCCGCGGTGCGTCCGAAGGGCGGTGCGGCGGTGCGGGGGGCGGTCAGGGTGGTCATGCCAGGGGTGTGAGGGCGCCTCATAATTCACGTCCACTGAGTTGTACCGGTGGGTTTGTTGAGCAGCGCTACGCAGGCGGGGCCCGGAAACGTGCAGCGGCCGCCGCACCCTTCGGTGCGACGGCCGCTCGGGCATCACAGGCCCATCACGCGCCAGTCAGGCCATTCCGCGAACGCTTCAGGTCCTGGGTCCGCTCGGAAGCGGACTCCTCCGACGACTTCGGCTTCCGCTGGTCGGCGCGCCGCTCGGCGGCACGGTCCTTGTTGCCCGACTTACGGTTCTGGGACTTCGGCATGATGACTCCCTATGTCTCGCCGAATGGTGCTTACCTGCCCAGTACCGCACCCCCCGCGGCAGTTGGCCCCCGGACGTGGGCCGGACGGGTGACGGGGGAGTCACGTGCGGTGACCTTCCGCCGTGCTACGGGCGGATCCGCAGCACCTGCGGATCGTGGTCGCTGGCCTGGTCGGCGTACTCGGCGTTGAGGTGCACGATGTCGTAGTCGGCGCGGGTCAGCGGGCGGCTGGTGAGCATGTGGTCCAGCACCTGCGAATTGCCGCTGTAGACATAGCCGTAGCGCTCGGCGGCCGGCAGCCGGTTGACCTGGTCGGTGAGCACACCCCCGGCGGTGAGGGCCTTGAGGGCCGGCGAGAACTGGTAGTCGTTGAGGTCACCGGCCACCACCACCGCGGCCTTCGGGTCCTTGGCCAGCAGCTCCTTGACGAAGGTGTTCACCAGCCCGGCCTGGGCGGTGCGCTGGGTCTCCGAGCTCCGGGCCGGCGGCTGGAAGCGGCTGTCCAGCCCCTGGTCGCCGCCCTTGGAGTTGAAGTGGTTGGCGATCACGAACACCCGGCTCCCCGGGCGGCTCTTGAGCGAGAACTGGCCGACAAGGGGCTTGCGGCTGGTCTTCCACGCCGGATCGGCCGGTGCGATGCGGCCCGGGGACGCGGACAGCGTGGCCTTGCCGTGGTCGCCGACCACCTTCACCGGCGTGGTGGCGTCGCCGCCCTTGATGTCCGTGAACGAGACCCGCTCGGGGTTGAACAGGAACGCCACCCGGATGTTGCCGCCGGGCTGGCCGCCGTCCTGGCCGTTGACCGGGTCGATCTGCCGCCACTCGTACGCCGGGCCGCCGGCCGCCTTGATCGCATCGGTCAGCTTCTTGAGGGTGTCCCCGGCGGTGACCACGCCGTTGTCCTTGGTGCCGTTGTCGTCCTGGACCTCCTCCAGCGCGACCACGTCGGGGGTGGCGAGGTGCTCCACCAGCCCCTTGGCCAGCCGGTCGAACTTGGCCTGCGGGGTGCTGGGGGAGAGGTTCTCGACGTTGTAGGTGGCCACCGCCAGCTCGTCGGACTTCTGCTTGCGGGTCTTCTCCGGCTCCGGGCCCTTGTCGGCGAGCTTGCCCAGCTCGGTGGCCTGAAGGGTGTAGCCGCCGAAGTTGTCGTAGTCCAGCGGTCCGGCGGTGGTGCCGGTCAGTGCGTCGCCGACATCGGCCACCGGGAACGGCTGCTGCGCGAACGGGATCAGCGACGCCACCTTGACCCGGCCGCCGTTGGGGTCCGCGTACGAGCCGTAGAGCGTGCCGCCGCGGGCCGTGCGGTGGCGCTTCGGCTCGGCGGTCACCCACAGCTCGTGATGGGTGTTGGTCGCCCCGACGACCGGCGCGTTCGCCACCGCGACGCGCATGCCCTCCAGCGACTCGTAGCGGTCCAGGGCGTACGAGCCGGGGCGCAGCTTCAGGGACTCGATGCTCTTGCCGCCCGTGTCGGGGGCGTAACGGTTCGGCACCGAGGCCGGCTTGAGGGTGAAAGCGGCCGGCAGCGGGGCGTCGGCGGAGACCGTCTTCCAGGTCGCGCCGGTGATCTCGGTGACCGACTGGAGACCGGCGTCCTTGCCGCCGGGGTAGTACTCGCTGACCGTGCCGGAGAAGGTGATCGCGTCACCGACCGTGACCTTCGGTGTCTCCTTGCCGGTGAAGACGAAGACCGCCTCACTGGTGGCCGGATCGCGGTCCGGGTGCGGGTCCTGCACCCAGAAGCCGCGCGCCGAGCCGAACGAGCGGATCGCGGTGACCGTACCGGGCACCTCGCTGACCTGCTGTCCGGCCAGCGGGGATATGCGGGTGCTGCCCTGGATGTCGTGGATCCGGGCGCCGGCTGCCGAGGCGGACTGGGTAGCGGTCAGCAGTCCGCCGGCCAGGGCGGCGCAGACCACCGCGGCGACGGTGACCGGTCTGCGGAGCGAGCGACGGGACGGCATGCATGCCTCCGAGGGTTTTGGGGGGTGGCTGGAGCAACGTCGATACGAAGCGGGACCGGCGCACGCTACGCGCGTCGATCTGCGTCAATCTCTTGTGCACACAAGGGAGTTGTCAAGCTTCTGCGGGTAACCGGAAGGGGGCGCGGGGGTGAACCGTCCGAGATACGGAGAATTCCGTCTACGCTTGGGCGGCGCACACCCCAGCTGCCGCTGGGTGGTCCCCCAGCCGTATCCGTCCGAGGAGCTGAGCACCCGATGTCCGCAGACCGCCCCACCCTGCCGCCGGTGCGGCTGCACTCCGAAGCGGAACTGGCCCGGGACGCGCTGAGCGCCCCCCTGATGGCCCGCGCCGCGAAGCTCGCCCGCTGGGCGGAGCGCGGCGTGCCGGTCGGTGTCGGCGGCGAGATCCTGGCGGAGCCGCTGGCCGCCGCCACCGAACACCTCGGGCTGGCCGGTGACGAGGACGGCCCCGCCTACGCCGCCGAGGCATGGCAGCTCGCGGTGGACACCGGTCTCGTGGAGATCGCGGAGACCGAGGAGAGCGAGGACGGCGCCGACCTGCCCGACGACGCCGCGGCCGGGATCGCCACCCCCGGCGAGGAGCTGGGCCTGCTCACCTCCGGCAGCCCGCAGGACGTCCTCGACATCTGGCTCGGCGGCATGGAGACGGTGCTCGCCGACGCGGCCGCCCCCGACCTCGCCGACCTCGCCGACCAGCTCACCGAGGGCGGCGAACTGGACCTGGACGCGCTCGACTGGAACCCCGAGGAGGAGGCCGAGCTGCTGGACGGCATCCTCGGCAACCTCTATCTGCTCACGGCCCTGAACGAGCGCCCTGACCAGGAGGTTCCGCTGCCCGCGCTGGCCGCCTCCATGATCGTCCCGGACGATATGGACGAGCCCACGGACGATGTCCTCGAAGAGGTCTCCGAGGCGATGATGCGTCTGGACGACCAGTTCCGGGTGCTGGAGCCGATCGGCCTGGTCGCCTACCAGCCCGTCGACGAGGCCCTCATCGAGGAGCTGGACGAGGACGGCGAGACGGCCCTGCCCCAGAAGCCCGGAAAGACCTCCGCCGAGCCGCTGACCGACGAGGACGTCTCCCGCTACGGCCTGGTCCGCCTCACCCCGCTCGGTGTCTACGCGGTGCGCGCGCGGATGCTGGACGCGGGCGTACACGCCCCCGCGGTCGGCGACCTCACCGACAAGGGCGCCGATGTCCTCCTGGACGCGCTGCCCGACTACCGCGAAGCGCTCGCCCAGGCCGAGTCCGAGCTCTGGCTCGCCGCCCGTGCGCCCCTGGATGCCGCCCGGGACCTGCTCAGCGCCGCCCGCGGGGAGGACGAGCGCGCCCCGCAGCGCCGGCTCGCCGCCCAGCAGACCCTCTCACTGGTCTCGCCCGACGCCGAGGCCGCGCTGCGCGAGGTGCTCGACGACCGGCAGCTCGGCGGCCTGGCCCGGGTCTGGCTCGCCGAGCGCGCGCTGCCCGGCATCCCCGAGCCGTCCCAGGAGATGGTCTTCTGGCTGACGGTGGACACCCTCGCGGCCCAGCTGGACAGCGCCGACGACGACGCCACGCCCGAGCTGCGCGACCTGGTACAGGGCCTGACCGCACAGCACAGCGGGTTCTTCGACACCGCCTGGCGGGTGGACCACCCGGCCACCGCCGACGTCCTGGAGGCCATGGGCCGGCTGCACCCGGACAAGAAGGCCGCCAAGGAGGCGCGCAAGGCCGCGTTCAAGGCGCGCTCGCGGCAGTCCGGCTGAGCGCACCGCATGGCCGGACCGGGGCGGTGCACCCCGGGGATGTCCGGTGGACCGGGACCGCTCCCGGCCCGCCGGACACGTTTTTGTGCCGGGGTCTGTTTCTCCGGGCGGCCGCCCGGTGGCCGGAAGGTGCCGCTGCGTGCCAACCGCTTCCCGGATGTCGCACCACGTTCAACTGGAGTTCGAGGGCGCACGAGAGCGTGTGCCCGTAGGCAAGGGGAGAAGAATCCGGCCATCCAGGAGATGACAATGCCGCTGACCCGTAGAGACTTCGCCAAGCGTTCCGCCCTCACCGGTGCCGGGGTCGCCCTGGCCGGCAGCGTCGGCGTGCTGGGCACCGCACCCGGAGCCATCGGCGCGGAGACATCGGACGGCGGCCAGGAGGGCGCGGCGGACGGTTCCGGCATCGGCTACGGCCCGCTGGTCGCGGACCCGGACGGCATCCTCGCGCTGCCCGCCGGGTTCTCGTACCGGATCATCACCCGGACCGGGGTCACCAAGCTCGACAGCGGTGAGTCCACCCCCTCCAACCACGACGGCACCGGCACCTTCGAGGGCCCCCGCGGCACCACCCTCCTGGTCAACAACCACGAGCTGAAGGGCCCGCGCGCCGACTGGCCGCACCCGGTGCCGCTGACCGAAGGACTGGTCTACGACCCGGCGGCGTCCGGCGGCTGCACCGTCGTCGAGGTCGCCAAGGACGGCAGCCCGGTCGGCGAGTGGGTCGGCGTCGCCGGTACCTCCACCAACTGCGCGGGCGGCACCACCCCTTGGGGCACCTGGCTCACCGGCGAGGAGACCGAGGACAAGGCCGGCGAGCACGGCATGACCAAGGACCACGGCTATGTCTTCGAGGTCGACCCCCACGACCGCCGGGCCGGCCGTGACCCCAAGCCCCTCAAGGCGCTGGGCCGTTACGCCCACGAGGCCGTCGTCGTCGACCCCAAGCGCGGCCACCTCTACCTGACCGAGGACGCCTCCGGCCCCAACGGCCTCTTCTACCGCTGGACCCCGCCGGCCGGTTTCCGCCACGGCCGCGGCCAGCTGCGCTCCCTCGCCGCCGACGCCGGTGTACTGGAGGCGTTCAAGTGCTTCGACTCCGGCGGCCGGTTCGTCGACGACCTCTCCCGCGCCACCAAGACCGGCACCGTCTACGGCGTCGACTGGGTCGAGGTCCCCGACCGCGACGCCCGTAACGTCTCGGTGCGCAAGCAGTTCAAGGACGGCGAGATCACCCGCGCCCGCAAGCTGGAGGGCCTGTGGTGGGCGGACGGCGGCGCGTATGTGGTCTCCTCGTACGCCCGTGACGAGAGCCCGGTCCAGCACGACGGGCAGGTCTGGTTCTACGACCCGCGGCGGCGGACGCTGACCCTGAAGGTGCTGCTGGGCGTCAACCCCGACCCGTCGAAGGACGGCGCGCTGGACGGCCCCGACAACATCACCGTCTCGCCCTACGGCGGGCTGATCATCGCCGAGGACGGCGAGGGCGTCCAGCACCTCTTCGGGGCCACCGACGACGGCCGGACCTACCCGATCGCGCGCAACGATCTCAACATCGGTACCGCGGCCGAGCCCGAGTTCAGCGAGTTCACCGGGCCGGTGTTCTCCCCGGACGGGCAGACGCTGTTCGCCAACATCCAGGACCCCGGCATCATGCTGGCCATCACCGGGCCGTGGCAGCGGCAGTAGGAGCCGCACGGCGGGCGGCGGCTCAGCCGCCCGCCGCCGTCAGCAGGTAGTAGTCCAGCAGACCGGTCTCATACGCCGTCAGATAGCGGCGCGGCCACTCGTCGTCGTGGAGCTCCGGCTGCTGGGCCATATAGCGGTCGTAGGGCTCCCAGACCCCGTCGCCGATCGGCCGGACCCGCACCTCCCGCAGCCCCGCCGCGGTCAGTGCCGCGGCGACCTCGTCGACCACATGCGGGACGTCCAGGCCGTCGGCGTACGGGGGCAGCAGCTCGGGCAGGACCCGGGCGGCCGCCCGGGTGCGGGCGAAGAAGGTGGTCAGCGCCAGCCGGCCGCCGGGACGCAGCACCCGCGCGGCCTCCCGGGCGAAACCGGGCAGATCGCGGAAGTGCTGCGCCGCCTCGACCGAGAACAGACAGTCGACGCAGCCGTCGGGGAGCGGGATGCGCTGGGCCGCGCCCAGGACGAACTCCAGCCGGCCGGGGGAGCCCCCGGACGCGGCGAGCAGGTCCGCGTTGGCCTCCCGGGCACGGGCGATCTGGTCGGGGTGCGCGTCCAGCCCGATGACCGGCTCCAGCCCGAACTCCCGCAGCGCCAGCGCACAGCCCAGCCCGCGACCGCAGCCGACATCCAGGGCGGTGCGGCCCCGCGGCCGGTCGAAGGTGCCCAGCACCAGGCGGTAGAGATCCTCCTCGCTGCGCACCCGGTCGGCCCGGGTCAGCTTGCGGTCCGCGGGGCCGGGCAGGCCCGTCCAGTACCCGAAGTTGATGAAGCCGCCGGCGAAGGCGGGGACGGTGCTGAGGTCGAACTCGCCGTAGACCCGCGCGACCCGCTCCGGAAGCTCCGGGGGCGCTGGGCCGTCCGGGGGGTCCGCGGGGCCGGCCGGCGGCGGCTGCTGCGTCATCGAACGCTCCTCATGCGTGCCGTGGGGGACCTGCCGTGACGGGCTGCCGTGGCGGGGCGAGGCGGCAGGGCGCGTGGCGGCGAGGGCGGGATCCGGGGCCTGTGACCGGGGGAGGGGCGGTTGCTGGGCTCGACGTTACGGACGACAACGTTAGGGACGACAACAATTCTCGGTCCCGGTCCGACGACGCGCACCGGGGAAGGGCGTCCGTCGGCGGTGCGTCGCGGGCGAGGGCGTCGCGGCGATGGTGCCGCGGGAAGTGGCCGCGCGGCGCCGCGGAGTCCTCCGAACGGCTCGTGCGGGTGGCGGGGCCGGCGCCGCGCGGGGGAGGCGCGGCGGCCCGCTTCCCTGCCGGCGGAGGGGCCGTCAGAGAAGCGGGGGCCGCCGGCTCACAGCGCCTGGGCGGCCGGCTTGATCATGCCGCGGACCGTGCGGGCGTCGACATACTCGCCCATCGCGGTCATCTCCCACTCGCCGGAGAACTGGCGGATGAGCTTGGCCATCATCACGCCCGTACGGGGCTCCGAGTGGGTGAGGTCGAAGCGGACCAGCTCCTCGCCGCTCTGGGCGTCCAGCAGGCGGCAGTATGCCTTGGCGACATCGGAGAACTTCTGGCCGGAGAAGGAGTTCACGACGAAGACCAGGCCCGTGACCTCCGGGGGCAGCCCGCCGAGGTGGACGGTGATCGCCTCGTCGTCACCGGCGCCCTCACCGGTGAGGTTGTCGCCGGAGTGCTGGATCGCGCCGCCCAGGATCATCAGCTTGCCGAAGAAGCAGTTGTCGACCTTCTTGCGGTCCGGGCCGTAGGCGATGACGGAGGCGTCCAGGTCGATGCTCTTGCTGCGGAAGGCGGGCTCCCAGCCGAGGCCCATCCGCACCGAGGTGAGCAGCGGACGGCCGCCCTTGACCAGGGAGACGGTCTGGTTCTTCTGGAGGCTGACCCGGCCCTTGTCGAGGTTGATCTTGCCGGGGGCGGCGGCCGGGGCGGCAGCGGCGGGAGCCGGGGGTGTGACCGGGGCCGGGGCGCCGGTGGGCGGTCCCCACTGGCCCGCGGGTGCTGCGGGTGCCGGGGCCGCGGCCGGGGGAGCGGGGGGTGCCTGCGGGGCGGCGGCCGGTGCGGCCGGGGTGGCCGGTTCCTCCACGCTGACGCCGAAGTCGGTGGCGATCCCCGCCAGGCCGTTGGCATAGCCCTGGCCGACCGCGCGCACCTTCCAGGCACCGGCCCGGCGGTAGATCTCGACGACCACCAGCGCGGTCTCGGTGCCGAGCTGCGGCGGGGTGAAGGAGGCGAGGACGCTGCCGTCGTCGGCGTTACGGACCGTGCCGGTCGGTTCGGTGCCGGCGAAGGTCGCGCCGGGGGTGTCCAGGCTCGCGGTGACCACGATCTTCTCGATGCCGTCGGGCACCGCGGCGGTGTCCACCGTGATGGTGTCACCGCCGCCGGCCGCCGCGGAGTGCGTCACGCCCGGCCCGGCGGGCTGGTTGTAGAACACGAAGTCGTCGTCGGAGCGCACTTTGCCGTCGGCGGCCAGCAGCAGGCCCGAGACGTCCAGCCGCACGGGGGCGGTGACGTCCACCGCCACCCGCACGGCACTGAGCGGGAGGTTCGAGCCAGGAGTCATAGCGGTCATGCCGGGCTCAACGATCGGCGCGCCTTTGCGGTTCCATTACCTGCGGCCGGATGGCCGCCCGGCCCGTTCACCGGCGTTCGCGGGAGTTGCCGAAGAGCAGCCGGTAGGCGATCAGCAGCACCAGGGCCCCGGCGATCGAGGCGACCCACATCCTCGGCTCACCGAAGTCCTTCGGGATCGGCTCGTGCAGAAACTTGGTGGAGAGCCAGCCGCCGATGAAGGACCCCACGATGCCGATCAGGGTCGTGCCGACGACTCCGCCCGGGTCCCGTCCCGGCAGCAGAACCTTGGCGATGACGCCCGCGATCAGCCCGAGTACGAGCCAGCTGACGATGCCCATGATGCGTTCCTCGTTCCTGCGCGGAGATTCGGTACGTAGACGAGGACGCCCGGTGGGCGGCACGGGTTCCGTGGCGTGCCCCGTGTGGTGACCGGTACGGCCGTGGGCCACGACGGTCAGTGCGGCCACCGGGGCGGGTCGGTGCAGAAGGAGCCGCCGAGATGGGCATGGGCGGGGTTGCCGGGGTCCAGCGCGCCCTGGGCGGCGATCAGCTGTGCCGCATACGGCTCGGAGTCGTCCCGCGGGGTGTACCCCAGGGCGCGCGCGGTCGACAGGTCCCACCACAGCCGGGTGTTGGCGGAGGAGCCGTAGACGACGGTGTGGCCCACGCCGGGCGCGGTGAGCGCGGCGTCCAGCAGCCGTGCGCAGTCGGCCGGGCTCAGCCAGATCGACAGCATCCGTACCGAGGTCGGCTCCGGGCAGCAGGAGCCGATCCGGACCGAGACGGTCTCGATGCCGTGCAGGTCCCAGTAGAGCGAGGCGAGGTCCTCGCCGAAGCCCTTGGACAGGCCGTAGTAGGTGTCGGGGCGGCGGGGTGTGCCGACGGGGATGGCACCGGAGCCGTCCGCGGGGCGCGGGGTGAAGCCGACGGCGTGGTTGGAGGAGGCGAAGACGACCCGGCGGACCCCGGCCGTGCGCGCCGCCTCGTAAAGGCGGTAGGTGCCCTCGATATTGGCGCGCAGGATCTGCTCGAACGGGGCTTCCAGGGAGATACCGGCGAGGTGGACGATCGCGTCGACCCCGTCCACCGCCTCGCGCAGCGCCTCCGTATCGGCCAACTCGGCGGTGATCGCGTCCGGTTCGCCGTCGACCGGCCGCTGGTCGAAGAGGCGCAGCCGGTAGCCGTACGGCGGCAGCAGCGCGCGCATCAGGGTGCCGACGCCGCCGGCGGCGCCGGTGAGCAGGACGGTGCGGGGTGCGGTCATGGGCGGCGACTCCTCCGGCCGAGCGGCAAGGCCACGGGTGCGGACGTCATTCAGAGGGATGGACACCGACCGTAGAAAGCCGGATCTTGGCCGGTCAAGACGCTTGACGGGTGGTGTGAAACGGCTTGTGGCGCGGCAGTTGTGGGACCTTGACCGGTGCGGTGGGCTGCCCTAACGTGGCCCCGTTCAGAAATATGGACGTCAGTCATGAACGTGCACAGGTCTGTCAGGGAGCGCCCGTGACCTCAGCCCCTCCCCCCGCCACCGCCGGGAGGCCCTCCCGTCTCGCTGACCGCCTCGACGGACCGCTGTTCTTCCCCGTGACCGCGTACGGACCGGACGGCGCCCCGGCCCCGGCCGCCTTCCGCGCCCATGTACGCGACGGCATCGACGCGGGCGCGGCCGCCGTCTTCGCCTGCTGCGGCACCGGCGAGTTCCACGCGCTCACCCCCGGGGAGTTCGCGGACTGCGTCGCGGCCGCGGTCGAGGAGGCCGCGGGCCGGGTCCCGGTGATCGCCGGTACGGGCTACGGCACCGCGCTCGCCGTGCAGTTCGCCGGGCTCGCGCACGCCGCGGGCGCCGACGGGCTGCTCGCCCTGCCGCCCTATCTCGTCGTCCCCGGCCAGCAGGGCCTGCTGACGCACTACACCGAACTCGCCGCCGCCACCCCGCTCCCGGTCATCGTCTACCAGCGCGACAACGCCGTCCTCGCCCCCGCCACCGTCGCCGCCCTGGCCAGGACCCCCGGCATCATCGGCCTCAAGGACGGGGTGGGCGACCTCGATCTGCTCCAGCGCATCATCAGCACCGTCCGCACCGAGGCCCCCGAGGAGACCTTCCGCTTCTTCAACGGCCTGCCCACCGCCGAACTCACCGCCCCCGCCTACCGGGCCCTGGGCGTCCACCGCTACTCCTCCGCCGTCTTCGGCTTCGCCCCCGAGATCGCGCTGGCCTTCCACCGCGCGCTGAACACCGGCGACGACACCACCGTGCAGCGGCTGCTCGACGGCTTCTACCGGCCCCTGGCCGAACTCCGCAACCAGGGCCACGGCTATGCCGTTTCGCTCGTCAAGGCGGCCGTACGCATGCGCGGCCGGGACGTCGGCCCGGTCCGGTCACCGCTCGGCGAACCGTCTCCGGCACATGTGAAGGAGCTGGCGGGGCTGCTCGAACGCGGCTTGGGGCTGGTGGCGGAGGGGGCGGGGGGCGACGCCTGAGGCGCGCCGCACGCACCCCGCCCCGGGCGCCCCCACTCACCCCGGCCGGACGAAGCCGCACTCGTACGCGGCGATCACCGCCTGGGTCCGGTCCCGCACCCCGAGCTTGGCCAGCACCCCGGCCACATGCGTCTTGACCGTGGCCGGGCCCACCCCCAGCCGGTCCGCGATCTCGGCATTCGTCATTCCGGCCGTCATCAGACGCAGTACCGCCCGCTCCCGCTCCGACAGCCGGGCCCGCAGCGTCCGCACCGCGTCGTCCGCGGCGCGCCGTGCCGCGTGCCGGGCGGCCAGTTGGCGCACCGCGGCCGGGAACAGCAGCGAGTCGCTGCGCGCCACCAGCCGTACGGCCTGTACCAGGTCCTCCGCACCGGACCGCTTGAGCAGGAAACCGCTGGCACCGGCCCGCAGCGCGTCATAGACGTAGGCGTCGTTCTCGAAGGTCGTCACCACGATGATGCGCGGCGGCCGGTCCATCCCGGCGAGCACCTGCTCGGTCGCCCGGATCCCGTCGATCTCCGGCATCCGGACGTCCATCAGCACGATGTCCGGGCGCAGTTCACGGATCAGCGGCACCGCCTCGGCGCCGGTCGCCGCCTCGCCGACGACCTCCATATCGCCCTCGGCGCCCAGGATCGCGCGCAGCGCCGAGCGCACCATCTGTTCGTCGTCGGCGAGCACGATACGGAGGGGGCGAGGGGCGTCCCCGTCATGGGCCCGCCGGTCGTCGTCCTGCGTCGTGGTCATGCTCCGCTCACCCCCGTTCTCGGTTGTCGGCCGTGCTCCATCCGCCGCCCGCTCACCGTTCCCGCCTGGCCGCTGTGTGCCATCCGCCGCCTGCTCACCTTTCCCCCGTCTCCGTCCCCGGCCCCGTCTCTGCCCGCATGTCCGACCCCGACCCCGCCCCCGTCAGTGGCAGCCGGGCCGTCAGCCGCCATACGCCCTCCCGTTCGGCCGCCGTGGCCGCCCCGCCCAGCAGTCGTGCGCGCTCGGCGATCCCGCGGAGCCCGCGGCCCCCACCCGGCCGGGCCGACACACCAGCCACTGCACCGGCCGTCGCTCCTGCCACACCAGCCCCCGCCCCCGACACCGGATTCTCCACCCGTATCAGCAACTCGCCCTCCCGGACGCCGAGATACAGCCGGACCGGCACCGGGCCGGCATGCCGCAGGGCGTTGCTGAGGCCCTCCTGCACGATCCGGTAGGCCTCCCGGGAGACCACCGGCGCCAGCCCCGCGCACGGTCCCTCCACCGTCGCCTCGACCGGTACGCCCGCCGCCCGGGTGCGGGCGAGCAGCGCCTCCAGGCCGTCCAGCGTGGGCGCGGGCGCGGCCGGATCGCTGCCGTCCTCCTCGCGCAACAGGCCCAGGACGGTGTCCAGTTCGGCCACCGCGTCGCGGGTGGTCTCCTCGATGGCGGCCAGCGCCCGGCGGGCGAACTCCGGGTCCGTGTCCAGGACCCGGCGGGCCGCGGCCGCCTGGAGGGTGACCGCGCTCAGCGCATGTCCGACCGCGTCGTGCAGCTCGCGGGCCAGCCGGTTGCGGGACGCCAGCTCGGCGGCCCGGCGCTCGGCGGCCGCCAGCCGGTCGGCGGGTGTGGGACCCAGCAATACGGGGGCGACGCGGCCCAGCAGCGCCCCCGCCCCCCAGGCCGTGCCCACCACCAGGGCCAGCAGCGCCAGCCCCGCGAGCGGGCCCAGCACGCCGTGGAAGAGGTGCGGCCAGCCCAGCGCGGTGTGCCGCAGGGGGTCGGCGAACGGCAGCAACAGCAGCACCACCGCGGCCGGCGGCGCGGACAGCGTCATCCCGCTGACGATCCCCCCGGCCAGTAGATGCGCCACGAACCACAGCGCCGTGCGCCGCCGCGCCGCCCACGAGACCGCCGGCCCTTCGGCCAGCCGCTCCGCCGGCACCCCGCACAGCGACCGTACGGCGGCCACCTCCAGCGGCCGCAGCAGCGGGAAGAGCAGCGCGGCCAGGGCGGCCAGCGGCAGCGCACCGCCGAACGCGACGAACTGCCAGCCCACGTCGCGCAACGGGTCGGCGCCGTCCACGACCAGCGGCACGACGACCGAGGTCAGCAGGAAGAACGGCATCAACAGCGCGCCGCCCAGCACCAGATGGATCCAGCGCCGGCCCATCAGCAGCACCGCGCGGCCTCGCGTACGGCGAAGAAACCGGCCCCGGCCCCCGCCACCCTCGTCCCGGCGCTCATCCGCACGGCGTAGGTGCGGCTCACCGGCGGTGGCGGTGGCTTCGGGGCGGCGGCTGCCGTGGCGGTCCGGGTGCTCATGGCGTCCAGTCTTCCGGCGGCTCGGCCGCAGGGCCTCGGCCGCGGGGGGGGGGGGAGGGGGGGGGCGGGGGGGGGGGGGGGGGGGGGGGGGGGGGGGGGGGGGGGGGGGGGGGGGCCACCCCACTCCCACACCCCCCC
>NZ_JBVHZH010000020.1:19345-34195 GCF_055574515.1 Streptomyces sp. NPDC029466 | reverse complement strand
CGGCGGGGTTTTTGGTGGTTTCGTTCTTTCTCGTCCGCGGGGCGGTCTGCTCCTCGCTCCGCCCCCGGTCCACCCCCCCCCTCGGCGAGGCGGCTTGCCCCCCCCCCCCCCCCCTCCGGCGGTCTCCCCTCACAGCCGCTCCCCGCCGCTCACAGCCGCCGGGTCGCCAGCGTCAGCCGGTCGCGGGCGTCGAACAGGGCTTCCTTGATCATCTGCTCGTGACCCGGGGCCAGCCGGGCCACCGGCACCGAGCAGCTGATCGCGTCCCGCGCCGGGGTGCGGTAGGGGATCGCGACGCCGAAGCAGCGCAGGCCCAGCGTGTTCTCCTCCCGGTCGACCGCATAGCCCTGTTCGCGTACCGCGTGCAGCTCCTCGATCAGCTGCTCGCGGTCGGTGAGGGTGTGCTCGGTCAGCCGGTCGAGGGTGGGCGGCAGCATCGTCCGGACCTGCTCGTCGGTGTACGTGGCGAGCAGCGCCTTGCCCAGCGAGGTGGAGTGCGCGGGCAGCCGCCGGCCGACGCGGGTGAAGGGGCGGAGGTAGTGCTGCGACTGCCGGGTCGCGAGATAGACGACGTTGGTGCCGTCGAGCCGGGCGAGGTGGATGGTCTCGGTGGTGTCGTCGGAGAGCCGGTCCAGCGTCGGCCGGGCCGCGGCCACCACCTCGTCGCCGTCGATGTACGAGGTGCCGACGAGCAGGGCGCGCACCCCGATGCCGTAGCGGGTGCCGGTCGCGTCGGTCTCGACCCAGCCCAGGTCGACGAGGGTGCGCAGCAGCATGTAGAGGCTGGACTTCGGGTAGCCGACCGCGTCCTGGACCGAGGCAAGACTGTGCATACCGGGACGACCCGCGAAGTACTCGAGCAACTCCACCGTCCGCACCGCGGATTTGACCTGCGATCCACCGGTTTCGGCAGCTGACATCGCCCTTGACCCCTCTGTTCGGACCGCCATAGAGTCCCGCTTGTTGTTCATCATCTGGGACGGCGTTCACGATATCGAACGTGATCCGGTGTGCGGCAAGGCGCGGAACGACTCGGCAGCATCGCCCGGGAGGAATGCACGGTGGCAGCGACAGCAGCGGCACCAGTCTGGAGTGTCGACCCCCGAACCGGGAAGCAGCGGGAACAGGTTGCGGTGGAGGCCACAGCCGACGAGGTGGACACCGCGGTCCGCACGGCACACGCCGCCCGTGGCGCGCTGGCCGACCGCACCGTACGCGCCGCCCTGCTGAGCCGCTCCGCCGATCTGCTCGACGAGGCGGGCGAGGCAGTCATCGAGGCCGCCGACGCCGAGACCGCGCTCGGCCCCGGCCGGCTCACCGGCGAACTCGCCCGCACCACCTACCAGTTGCGGGCCTTCGCGGACCTGGTGGAGGACGGCGCGTTCCTCGACGTACTGATCGACCACGCCGACCCCGGACTCACCCCGCCCCGGCCCGACCTGCGCCGTTACAAGATCCCGCTGGGCCCCGTCGCCGTCTACGCCGCCAGCAACTTCCCGCTCGCCTTCTCGGTACCGGGCGGCGACACCGCCAGCGCCCTCGCGGCCGGCTGCCCGGTCGTCGTCAAGGCACACCCGGACCATCCGGCGACCTCCGAGCTGTGTGCCGCGCTGCTGCACCGCGCCGCCAGGGAGGTCGGCCTTCCGGAGGGCGTGCTCAATCTGGTGCACGGCTTCCAGGCCGGTATCGACCTGGTGCGCCACCCGCTGATCAGCGCGGCCGGCTTCACCGGCTCGGTTCGCGGCGGCCGTGCCCTGTACGACGCGGCCGCCTCCCGCCCGCACCCGATCCCCTTCCACGGCGAGCTGGGCAGCCTCAACCCCGTGGTGATCACCGAGGCCGCGGCCGCCGAGCGGGCCGAGCAGATCGGTGCCGGGCTGGCCGGGTCGATGACCCTCGGTGTCGGCCAGTTCTGCGTGAAGCCGGGCCTGGTCCTGGCGCCCGGCGGGGAGACCGGCGACCGGCTGCTGACGGCGCTGACCGCGGCGGTCAGCGACACCGAGGCCGGGGTGCTGCTCGACCACCGGATGCGGGAGGCATTCCTCGACGGGGTCCGCACCCGCGCCGCGCTGCCCGGTGTCCACGCGCCGGTCACCCCCGGCGCGGGCAGCGAGCACACCGTCAGCGCCGGCTTCCTCGCCGTGCCCGCCGCGCACCTGGCCGCCGAAGGGCCGCATGACCTTCTCCTGGAGGAGTGCTTCGGCCCGGTCACCGTCGTCGCCCGCTACACCGACGAGGCCGAGATCGGCGCCGTACTCGCCCGGCTGCCCGGCAACCTCTCCGCGACCCTGCAGCTCGGCGACGCGGAGAGCGCCGGCACCGATGCCGCGGGCCGCGGCGCCCGGCTGCTGGCCGAGGTCACCCCGCTCGCCGGCCGGGTGGTCGTCAACGGCTGGCCGACCGGCGTCGCGGTCGCCCCCGCCCAGCACCACGGCGGCCCCTACCCGGCCACCACCTCCACCTCGACCTCCGTCGGCGGCAGCGCCGTGGAACGCTGGCTGCGCCCGGTCGCCTACCAGGACACCCCGCCGGCGCTGCTGCCGCCCGAGCTGCGCGAGGACAACCCGCTCGGCCTGCCGCGCCGCGTCGACGGCCGCACCGAGGGCGCATAGCGGCCGTGCGCCCCGCGCCCGACGAGGCCGCCCTCCAGGTCCGCGCCGCGACCCCCGCCGACCTGGCCGCGATCGCCGCCCTGCACACCGGTGCCCGCGCCGCCTATCACCGCGCCCGGTTCCCGGACATGCCCTTCGACGTCCTCGCCGAACGGGCCCGCCGGCACGACGCCTGGTCACGCGACCTGGCCCGGGGCGACACCGCCGCGCTCTGCGCCGCCCGGCACGGCACGGTGGTCGGTGCGGCCTCCTACCGCCACCGCGCCGACCACCACCGGCCGGCCGTCACCCTCCACCAGCTCCATGTCGACCCCGGCCACTGGGGCACCGGCGTCGGCCTGGCCCTGCACCACGCATGCTTACGGGCCTGGCGCGCGGCGGGTTTCTCCCGGGCCGTCCTCGACGTGCTCTGGCACAACCACCGTGCCCGCGCCTTCTACACCCGGCTCGGCTGGCGCCCCGACCCGGACCGCCGCCCCGCTCCGGACGCCACCCACCTCACCCTGACGCTGGACCTGGCGACACCTCCGGCGGCACCGGATCCGGGGGCACCGGCTCCCGCCGCGCGATGATCTGGAGCCGCTCGGCCGTCCGGCCGTCCAGCGTGGCGACCGACCCCTCCCGCTCCTTCACCACCGAGAAGCCCGCCTCCCGCACCAGCCCCCGCAGCCGCTCCGGCGGATGGTGCCGGAACACCCCGCCGTCGGGCATCTCGAACACCCCGTACGTCCCGTACCGCTCCGCGAACCGCGCATACCGCTCCCGGTTGAGCGCATCCCCCTGCAACGGCACATCGCTCAGATACAGCACCCCACCCCGCCGCACCAGCCGCCCCAGCTCCCCGACGATCGCCGTCTGGTCCGCGTCCCGGGGAACACAGGTCAGCACCGCGAAGAGCAGCGCCGCATCAAAGGCACCGTCGTCGAACGGCAGCGGAAAACCGGGACAGCGCAGCAGCTCCAGCTCCGGATGCTCGCGCTTCCCCCGCGCGATCAGCGCCGCCGAGACATCCACCCCACGCACCGCGCGGTACCCGGACCCGGCCAGCTCGGCGGTCAGCCGCCCGTAGCCGCATCCGTAGTCCAGCACCCGCGCGCTCCGCGGCACATACGCATCCAGCAGCGCCGGGTCGAGCGGGTGGGTGAAGGTCTTGGCGGACCCGGTCGTCTCCCAGAACCCGAGAAATCCCTGTGACGAGGTCATGCCGGGACGGTACCCACGGAATAGCCCGTCGCCCCGCCGACGTTGCACCCGGAGCACACCCACCCCAAGGAAAGTCAGCTCATGCGCGTCGAAATCTGGTCCGATATCGCCTGTCCCTGGTGCTACATCGGCAAGGCCCGGTTCGAGGCCGGGCTGGCGGCCTTTGCGCAGCGGGAGGGGGTCGAGGTGGTGCACCGTTCCTTCGAGCTGGATCCGGGCGCGCCGGCCGCCACCGACATCCCGGTGGTCGAGATGCTCGCCACGAAGTACGGGGTGAGCCGGGCGCAGGCCGAGGCGATGGAGGCCCGGGTCGCCGAGGCGGCGGCGGGGGAGGGGCTGGAGTACCGGTCCGACCGGATGCACGGCAACACCTTCGTGCTGCACCGGCTGCTGCACCTCGCCCGGGAGCACGGGGTCCAGGAGGCGCTGCTCGATGCCTTCTACCGGGCCAACTTCGCCGAGGCCAGGCGGCTCGGTGATCCGGCTGTGCTCCGGGTGACCGCCGTCGGTGCGGGGCTGCCCGATGAGGAGGTCGCGCGGGTGCTGGCCGATCCCGAGGCGTATGCGGAGGAGGTGCGCGCCGAGGAGCGGGAGGCCGCGGAGCTGGGTGCCACGGGGGTGCCGTTCTTCGTCATCGACCGCCGGTACGGCATCTCCGGCGGGCAGCCCGCGGAGGTCTTCCGGGAGGCCCTGGAGCGTGCGTACGCCGACGGGGCGGAACCGCTCCGGGCGGCCGGGGACGCCGGGGACGCCGGGGTGTGCGGGGACGACGGCTGCGCCGTGCCCGGGAAGTGAGCCGGGGCCGGGCCGCCCGCACCCGCCGTGACCTGCGTCGACAAGGAGCTGGTGCGGGCCGGCCGAGCACCTGCGCCATGGACGTGGGGCAAGGGGCCGAGCAGAGTGGGGACATGCATCGACGTGAGCCACTCGGCGGGGCCGAATTCGCGCCCGAGACGACCTTTCTGAACTCCGCCTCCAGCGGACTCCTTCCGCGGCGCAGCGCCGACGCCCTGCGCGCGGCCGTGGAGGAGTCCGCCTCCTACGGCACCATGGGCCGCGACTACTTCGACGCCGCCACCGCCTCCCGTGCCGCCTTCGCCCGGCTGCTGGGCGTGCCCGCCGAACGGGTCGCCCTCGGCAGTTCGGTCGCGGTGCAGTCCGCGTTCGTCGCCGCCACGCTCCCGGAGGGTGCCGAAGTCCTGGCCCCCGAGGGCGACTTCAGCTCCCTGGTCAATCCGCTCGCCGCCCACCCGGGCATCAAGCTGCGCACCGTGCCGCTGGAGGCGCTCGCCGACGCCGTGCGCCCCGGCACCGCGCTGGTCGCCTTCAGTGCCGTGCAGTCGCTGGACGGCCGGATCGCCGATATGGCGGCGGTGCGCGAGGCCGCCCGGGCCCACGGGGCGCGTACCTACCTCGACATCACCCAGGCCGCCGGCTGGCTGCCGCTGCGCGCCGCCGACTTCGACTTCGTCGTCGCCGGGGCGTTCAAGTGGCTGCTGTGCCCGCGCGGGACGACCTTCATGGTGTTCGGCGGGGACTTGGGGCGGGGCGAGGAGTGGCCGGCCGCGCTGCACGCGGGCTGGGTCGCGGGGGAGGACATCGGCGCGTCCAACTACGGGCTGATCCAGCCGGCCGCCACCGCCCGGCGCTTCGATGAACCGTACGCGTACTTCTCCTACGTCGGCGCCGAGCAGTCCCTCGGCCTCCTGGAGGAGCTGGGCGTGGAGACCATCCACGCCCACAACACCGCGCTCGCCGACCACTACCGCGCGGGGCTGGCCGAGCGGGGGCTGACACCGCGGTACGCGCCCGGTTCGGCGATCGTCTCCACCCCCGGGATCCCGGACGCGGAGGACCGGGCCGCCGCGGCGGGGGTGCGGATCTCGGTGCGCGGCGGGCTGCTCCGCGCGGCCTTCCACCTCTACAACTCGACGGATGACGTGGACCGGTTGCTGGCCCTGCTGGGGTAGCGCGGCCGGGGAACAGGGGGCGGGCGGGGGCGATACGGCGGCTGGTGTAATGGACAACGATCTTGTTCCGGACAGCAGGGAAAGGCCCCCAGTGACCACCGCGTTCGACCCGATAGACCTCGCCGGCACCCCGCTCGCCAACCGCCTCGTCATGGCCCCGATGACCCGCAACCGCGCCACCGCCGAGGGCGTCCCGACCCCGTCGATGGTCCGCTACTACACCCAGCGGGCCTCCGCCGGACTCATCATCACCGAGGCCTCGCAGACCGAGCCGGTCGGCCGTGGTTACCCGCTCACTCCGGGGCTGCACACCCCGGAGCAGATCGCCGGATGGCGCCGGGTCACCGACTCCGTGCATGCCGCGGGCGGCAAGATCTTCGCCCAGCTGTGGCACGGCGGCCGTATCGGCCACCCGGTGCTGCTGCCCGACGGTCTGGTGCCCGTCGCGCCCTCCGCGGTCGCCGCGGCCGGCCAGGGCTTCACCCAGGACGGCCCGACGGACTTCGTCACCCCGCGCGAGCTGACCGACGAGGAGATCCACCGGACCATCGAGGGGTTCGCGGCCGCGGCCCGCAACGCACTGGAGGCCGGGTTCGACGGTGTGGAGCTCCATGGCGGGAACGGCTATCTGATCCACCAGTTCCTGGCGCCCAACACCAACCGGCGCACCGACGCCTGGGGCGGCTCCGACGAGGCCCGCGCCCGCTTCGCCATCGAGGTCGTCAAGGCCGTCGCCGCCGCGGCCGGTGCGCACCGCACCGGTCTGCGGCTGTCGCCCGGCAACCCCTTCAACGACATCGACGAGCCCGCGCCGGAGGCCACCTACACCGCCGTGGTCGAGGCCGTCGCCCCGCTGGGCCTGGCCTATCTGCACACCTGCGATGTGCTCGATCTGGAGCTGCTGGCCCGGCTGCGCAAGCGCTTCGGCGGGACGTTCCTGCTCAACCCGGCCACCGAGGGCCGGCCCACCGGTCCCGAGGAGCTGTCGCTCGTCGAGGAGGGCGAGGCCGATCTGCTGGCGTACGGCGCGCTGTTCCTCGCCAACCCCGATCTGCCCCGTCGGCTGGCGCTCGGCGGCCCCTTCAACACCCCGGACCGGGCGAGCTTCTACGGCGGTGACGACTCCGGCTACCTCGACTACCCGGCGCTGGAGGGCTGAGGAACCGGCCGCCGGGTGCGGGCGCCCCGGTGGGGCCCCGCGCACCGGCCGGCAAACACGGCGCGGCCGCCGCACAGACCTGCTGTGCGGCGGCCGCGCCACCGGTGCGAACGTCCCCTAACGCACCGGAGTGAAGTCGCGGGCCCCGATGTATTCCGGGCGCCGGACCGGTGCCGCGAACGGCTCCACCGCTTCGTTCTCCACGCTGTTGAAGACGATGAAGACATTGCTGCGCGGGTAGGGCGTGATGTTGTCGCCCGAGCCGTGCATGGCATTGCAGTCGAACCACGTCGCCGAGCCGGCCTGACCCGTGAAGAGGCGGATCCCGTGCTTGTCCGCCATCTTCGTCAGGACCTCGTCCGACGGGATGCCCGCGTCCTGCATCTGGAGTGACCGCTTGTAGTTGTCCTTCGGCGTCTCGCCCTCACAGCCCACGAAGTGCTGGTGTGAGCCGGGCATGATCATCAAGCCGCCGTTGGTGTCGTAGTTCTCCGTCAGCGCGATCGAGACCGACACCGTGCGCATGTTCGGCAGCCCGTCCTCGGCGTGCCAGGTCTCGAAGTCGGAGTGCCAGTAGAAACCGGAGGCACCGAAGCCCGGCTTCACATTGATCCGCGACTGATGGACATACACGTCCGAGCCGAGGATCTGGCGGGCCCGGCCGACCACCCGCGGATCGGAGACCAGCTTGGCGAACACCTCGCTGATCTTGTGCACCTCGAACACGGTCCGTACGTCCTGTGACTTCGGCTCGACGATGGAGCGCGGGTCGGCGCGCATCGTCGGGTCGAGCACGAGCCGGTCCAGTTCGGCGCGGTACACCGCGACTTCTTCCGGCGTGAGCAGTTCCCCGATGGCGAAAAAGCCGTCGCGTTCGAAGTCGCTCAGCTCGGACGGCTCGAAGGGGCCGGCCGTTCCGGGCTGCGACCACACCACCGGGTCCTTCCGCGGGGTGATGACCTCAGCGGTCCCACGGGTCGGGTACAGGTCGGCGGTGCGCTCGGGTGCGGTGGTCATGGTGTTGCCTTCCTCTCCTCTCGTACGGAATCTGGCTTACGTGCGTGTGCGTGCCTCCTGGGTGCTGCCGGACGGGGCAGCAGGCGGGCGGCGCCTCAGACCGTTTCGGGCTCAGACTCCGGTTCGGTGAGAAGCGGGTAGACCCCGTTCTCGTCGTGGTCCTCGCGGCCGGTGACGGGCGGGTTGAAGACGCAGACGCAGCGGAAGTCTTCCTTGATCCGCATGGTGTGCTTCTCGTGCCCGTCGAGCAGGTACATCGTGCCCGGCGTGATGGTGTATTTCTCGCCGGTCTCATCGTTCGTGAGCTCGGCCTCACCCTCTACGCAGAGTACGGCCTCGATGTGGTTCGCGTACCACATCGACGTCTCGGTCCCGGCGTACAGCGTGGTCTCGTGCAGCGAGAAGCCGACGCGCTCCTTGGCGAGCACGATGCGCTTGCTCTCCCAGGTGCCGGACTTGGCCTTGACGTGGCGGTCGGTGCCTTCGATGTCCTTGAAGGATCGGACGATCACGGTGACTCGGTGCCTTTCTGTGGAACGGTAAGGATCTCTGGGGCCGTTGGGCCGATCAGGCGCAGTCGCGGACCGCGCGGGCGAGGATGCGGAGTCCCTCGTCCAGTTCCTCGGGGGTGGTCGTCAGTGCGGGCAGCAGTTTGACGACCTCGCTCTCCGGGCCGGAGGTCTCGATCAGCAGGCCCAGCTCGAAAGCGCGGGCTGCGATCTTGTCGGCCAGGGGCTTGGGGGTGCACTCCAGACCCCACACGAGACCGCGGCCGCGGTACTCGACGATGGTGTCCGGGTGCTCCTCGGCGATCGCCTTCAGGTGTGCCTCGACGATCTCACCGCGGGCGAGAGTCTGCTTCTCCATCTGGCCGTCGGCCCAGTAGGTGTCCAGCGTCGCGGCGGCGGTCACGAAGGCCGGGTTGTTGCCGCGGAAGGTGCCGTTGTGCTCGCCCGGCTCCCAGATGTCCAGCTCAGGCTTGAACAGGGTGAGTGCGAGCGGCAGGCCGTAGCCGCTGATGGACTTCGAGACGGTGACGATGTCCGGCACGATGCCCGCCTCCTCGAAGGAGAAGAAGGCACCCGTACGGCCGCAGCCCATCTGGATGTCGTCGACGATGAGCAGCATGTCCCAGCGCTCACACAGCTCGGAGAGGGCGCGCAGCCACTCGGCACGGGCGACGTTGATGCCGCCCTCGCCCTGGACCGTCTCGACGATCACGGCGGCGGGCCGGTTCAGACCGGAGCCCTGGTCCTCCAGCAGCCGCTCGAACCACAGGAAGTCCGGGTAGGTGCCGTCGAGGTAGTTGTCGAACGGCATCGGGGTGCCGTGCACCAGCGGGATACCGGCGCCGGCCCGCTTCATGGAGTTACCGGTGACCGCGAGGGCGCCCAGCGACATGCCGTGGAAGGCGTTGGTGAAGGACACGATCGACTCGCGGCCCTTGACCTTACGGGCCAGCTTGAGCGCCGCCTCGACGGAGTTGGCGCCCGTCGGGCCCGGGAACATGACCTTGTAGGGCAGGTCACGGGGCCGCAGGATGATGTTCTGGAACGACTCCAGGAAGGCCCGCTTGGCCGTGGTGGACATGTCCAGGCCGTGGGTGACGCCGTCCCGCTCGATGTAGTCGATCAGGGCGCGTTTGAGGACCGGGTTGTTGTGGCCGTAGTTGAGTGACCCGGCCCCGGCGAAGAAGTCGAGGTAGGTGTGGCCGTCCTCGTCGGTCATCCGGCTGCCCTGCGCACGGTCGAAGACGGTGGGCCAGCTACGGCAGTAGCTGCGCACCTCCGACTCCACGGTCTCGAAGACGCTCAGATCGGGCTGGGTGATGGTCACAGCATGCTCCTGGGAGATGAGTGGCGAAAGGATGAGAAGTCTGTAGGGGGCTGGGCGGTACCGGCCGTGTCACGGGGTGTGGTGCCGGGTTCCGCCTGACCGCTGCGGCGCCGTCGTCGCGCGGTCCTGGGTGCGTCAGTGCCCCGGGCGGGACGGTGGCTCGAACGGGCCGATGAGGTGCAGCACCTCCGGCTCGTGGCCCTGCTCCGGGAACAGCCCTGCGTCAAAGAGCACCTCGCGCTTGAGGGGCACTGAGTGCCGCTCGGCGAAGGACGCGAACAACCGGTTGGATGCGGTGTTGTCGGGGGTCACGGTGGTCTCGACGAAACGTACGCCCAGCTCGTCCCTGGCCCGGGCGGCGAGCCCGTCCAGGAGTGCGGCCGCCAGTCCCTGCCCACGGTG
Source organism: Streptomyces sp. NPDC029466 (assembly GCF_055574515.1). Taxonomy (NCBI): domain Bacteria; kingdom Bacillati; phylum Actinomycetota; class Actinomycetes; order Kitasatosporales; family Streptomycetaceae; genus Streptomyces; species Streptomyces sp. NPDC029466. The sequence continues at coordinate 23,996 of NZ_JBVHZH010000020.1, read as the reverse complement.
CGCGTCGTCGACGGCGACCTGCCAGACGACGAGGGTCTCCGGGCGCTCCGGGCGGAGGTATCCGGTGATGAAGGCGGCCGGCTCGCCCTCCGCGTCGCGCGCGACGACGGAGGTGGCGGCGAAGTCGCGACACCACAGGAGGTAGCTGTACGAGGAGTTGAGATCCAGCGCCTGCGAGTCGCGGGCGATGCGCCAGATCGCGGCTCCGTCCTCCACGCGTGGGGTGTCGAGCTTGAAGCCCTCCGGAAATTCTCTGATATCGCTTCGGGCACCTGCATGGTCTGCTTGTGCGGCGGTCATGGGAATTAAATTTACCCAGGGAAAAGGGAAATTGCATCGCGGGCAGGGGTTACGGAAGCGGCCGGGATGTGTTATCGCGCGGGGGCGCCCGTACGCGCGATGCCACCGCGAGATGCCCCGATTTGACCGGGAGGTTCGGGGTGAAACGGACACGTTGTGTAGTCGGTCACAGCTCCGTAACGCCCATGAGATCCGTCCGAATTACGGAACTTGCCACTAGCAAAATCTTGGCGTTTGAGCTGCGGAAAAGCGGGCAGAAGAATACGGGAAGCTGTACTTCCAGGAAATTGGGAATTCGCCGCCGGAAGGCTTGGCGCAGGCCCATGGAAACCTGCACGGCAAGACCGTGACAAGACCCGCAAGAACCTTCGCGAGACGATCTGCCGGAACGCTGCCCGAAACGTACGCAGAGTTGCCGGGAACGCACGGAGAACCGTGCGGCGAGGGTGGCGGAAGCCACACGGAGAGTGCACGGAAAAAAGTCCCGGCGGAAAATCCGGCGGGGCGCCCGGTGCCCGGGAAACGTCCGGCGAAAGACGACCGCGCAATCGGTGCGACCGCCACGGCCACCCGCCCCGCCGCGCCGCCTACAGTGCCGGTATGACGTCCATGAGTGAAGGTGCGGTGCTGCACCTCAAGGGGAGGGTCCTCGTCGGACCGGACGACGTGCGCGACGAGCTGTGGGTGGTCGGCGGCCGGGTGACATTCGACCGGCCGGTGATGGCACGGGATGCCACCACCGTGACGGGCTGGGCGCTGCCGGGCCTGGTCGACGCCCACTGCCATGTGGGCCTGGACGCCCACGGCCCGGTGGACGCCCCCACCAGCGAAAAGCAGGCGCTCACCGACCGTGACGCCGGCACCCTGCTGATCCGCGACGCCGGATCCCCCTCCGACACCCGCTGGGTCGACGACCGCGAGGATCTGCCGCGGATCATCCGCGCCGGCCGCCACATCGCCCGCACCAAGCGCTACATCCGCAACTACGCGCACGAGATCGAGCCGGAGGACCTGGTCGCCTACGTCGCCCAGGAGGCCCGCCGCGGCGACGGCTGGGTCAAGCTCGTCGGTGACTGGATCGACCGCTCCACGGGCGATCTGGCGGCCTGCTGGCCCCGGGGAGCGGTCGAGGCCGCCATCGCCGAGGCCCACCGGCTGGGCGCCCGGGTGACCGCGCACTGCTTCGCCGAGGACACCCTCGCCCCGCTCGTCGAGGCCGGTATCGACTGCATCGAGCACGCCACCGGGCTCACCGAGGAGACCATTCCGCTGTTCGCCGAGCGCGGGGTGGCCATCGTTCCCACGCTCGTCAACATCGCCACCTTCCCGCGGCTCGCGGACGGGGGCGCGGCGAAGTTCCCGCGCTGGGCGGACCACATGCGGCGCCTGCACGACCGCCGCTACGACACCGTCCGGGCGGCCTACGACGCCGGAGTGCCCGTCTTCGCCGGTACGGACGCCGGCGGCTCCCTCGCCCACGGTCTGGTCGCCGAGGAGGTCGTCGAGCTGACCCGGGCCGGTCTGTCCGCCGTGGCGGCCCTCTCCGCGACCACCTGGGGCGCCCGGGACTGGCTCGGCCGCCCCGGCCTCACCGAGGGCGCCCCGGCGGACCTGGTGGTCTACGGGAGCGATCCGCGCGAGGACGTCCGGGTGCTGGCGGCGCCGCGCCGGGTGGTGCTGCGGGGGCAGATCGTGGGGTAGCCGCCGGGGTGACCCGGTGAACCGGCCCGGTCAACGCGGGTCACCCGGGAGGTGGGGCGGCTGGGGCGCCGGTGGTGCCCCGTGTCGCAGGAATCGAATACAGGCACGGAAACCACCCATTGGGATGAACTGACGCCACGTGGCTGCCCGTTCACCCTCGGTACGGCCACGATGTGCGGGTCGATGCCGTCGGCCCGCGTGATGTCCCCCATTGGCGCGGCCGGCGGCTCCATTTCTCCTGTGAGGGTTCCACACACGTGTCCACCAGTCCCACCAGCTCCTTCGGCATGCCCCGACGCCTCGCCGCGACCCTCGTCGCCACCGCGCTCACGGCCGGTCCCGCCGTCCTCCTCGGTGCCGCCCCCGCGCATGCCACCGGAGACCATGGCACGGCCCGCGGCACCGCCGACGCGGTCGTGCTGCGCACCGGCGTGAACGTCGGGCTGCTCAACAAGACGGTCGACGTCCCGCTGAACGTCGCCCTCAACGAGGTGCACGCCCCCGCCTCGGCCAGCAAGACCGCGCTCACCGTCAAGCTCGACGGCATCGACCACGGCAGGCCGTTCAGCGTGCTGCGCGCCGACGCGGCGACCGCGCGGGCCACCGCGGACCGCCGGGCGGCCGAGGGCTACGCCAACCTTGTGCGGGCGAAGGTGCATCTGCCCGGTCTGCCGCTGCTGTCCGTGATCGAGGTCCAGCAGGTCACCGCCAAGGCGGTCTGTGCGGCGGGCGCGCGGCCCCGGGCCGAGTCGAACGTGCTGGGCACCGTGCGTGTCCTGGGCCAGAAGGTCACGCTCACCGCGGGCGGCACCACCAAGGTCAAGGTGCCGGGGGTGGGCCAGGTGCGGCTCGACCTGTCCAAGAAGAACGTCACGTCCAAGGGCGCCGCGGCCACCGCCCTCGACCTCGATGTCTCCGTCAACCCGCTGAAGCTGAACGTCGCCGACGTGCACGGCCGGGTCACGCTGGCCAAGGCCACCTGCACCACGCCGCGCGGCAAGGCGCCCGAGGACAACGGCTCCGGCGGCACCAGCGGCGGCCAGACCAGCGGCGGCCAGACCGGCGGCGGCACCGAGCCGGCCGGCGGCAAGGGCACCGAGGTGACGCAGACGGGCTCCGGGACCGGCACCCAGAACCTCGCGGAGACCGGCGGCAGCTCGGCCACCCCGTACCTCGCCGGCGGCGCCGGGCTGCTGCTCGCCGCGGGCGCCGGTGCGATGGTCTTCGCCCGCCGGCGCCGCAGCGCCGCGCCCGAGGGCCGCGGCTGACCGACCCCGTACACCGCGCCGGTGCTGTGGGGGCGTCGCGCGCGGTGTACGGCCCGGGGTGTGCCGTGCGGGCCGCGGACCGTACGGCACACCTCACCCCCGCCCGGAAGCCTTCGCGGGAGCGTGGCCGGGCCGCGGGGGACCGTCGTGTCCGCCCTACCCGAGCACCTCGCCCAGGGCCGTCACGAAGCGGTCCGTCGTGGCCCGGTCGCGCACCGCGAGCCGCAGCCAGTCGGGGCCCAGGCCGGGGAAGGTGTCTCCACGGCGCACCGCGAATCCGCGGTCCCGCAGCGCGGCCCGCACCCGGTCCGCCTCCGGCAGCCGGATCAACACGAACGGGCCCGCCGCCGGCCCCGCCGCCCGGATCTGCCGGAACGCGCCCAGCCGGGCCAGCAGATGGTCCCGGTCCACGGCGATCTCCCCGGCCGCCGCGGCCGCCTCCGCCAGCGCCCGCGGCGTACAGCACGCCTCGGCGGCGGCCAGCGCGGGACTGGAGACCGGCCACAGCGGCTGGGCCCGCTCCAGGGCGGCGACGGTCTCCGGGGCGGCCAGCACATAGCCGATCCGCAGCCCGGCCAGCCCCCAGGTCTTGGTGAGGCTGCGCAGCACCACCAGCCCCGGCAGATCCGTGCGCCCGGCCAGCGCCGCCCGCTCACCGGGCACCGCGTCCATGAACGCCTCGTCCACCACCAGCGTCCGGCCCGGCCGCGCCAAGGAGGCCAGCACCTCCGCGGGGTGCAGGACCGAGGTGGGGTTGGTGGGGTTGCCGACGACGACCAGATCGGCGTCCTCGGGCACCGCGTCCGGGTCCAGCCGGAAACCGTCCCGCGCGTCGAGCAGCACCCGCCCGACCTCGTGTCCGGCGTCCCGCAGCGCGGCCTCGGGCTCGGTGAACTGCGGATGCACCACCACCGGCCGGCGGGCCGGCAGGGCGCGCGCGAGCAGCACGAACGCCTCGGCGGCCCCCGAGGTGAGCAGCACCCGGTCGGTGGGCAGCCCGTGCCGCGCCGCCACCGCCCGGCGGGCCGCACGGCCGTCGGGGTACGCGGCGAGACCGTCCAGCGACGCGGCGATCCGGGCCTTGAGCCAGGCCGGGGGAGTGCCGGTACGGACATTGACCGCCAGATCCGTCAGCCCGGCGTCCGCGCCCCGTACCTCGGCGTCGCCGTGATGCCGCAGATCGGGTTCGTGCGGGGCGGCCGGGCCGGGGTCCCGGAGGCGGGCGGCCGCGGTGTGCGGGGGCATGCTCACCGTTCCCCGGCGCCCGCGGCCAGGGAAGCGCCCTGCCATGCCGCGGGGGGGGGGGGGGGGGGGGGGGGGGGGGGGGGGGGGGGGGGGGGGGGGGGGGGGGGGGGAGGGAGGGGGGGGGGGGGAGGAGGGCA
>NZ_JBVHZH010000020.1:0-19335 GCF_055574515.1 Streptomyces sp. NPDC029466 | reverse complement strand
CCTCCCCTCTCTCCCCCTCCCCCCCCCCCCCCCCCCCCCCCTCCCCCCCCCCCCCCCCCCCCCCCCCCCCCCCCCCCCCCCCCCCCCCCCCCCCCCCCCCCCCCCCGGAGCCGAGCGGCGGCTCGCCCGCCACCGCCGCGCGGTAGCGCTCCATGATCACGTCGGCCACCTCGGGCTCCGGGCCGATCACCGTCGCGCCGAAGACATCGGTGCCGGGGTGTGCCGCGGCCCAGCCCTCGGCCTGCATGTGCAGCCGCTCCACCGGGCCGCCGGGTAGCAGGAAGTAGGGCAGCACCACGATCCGGCCCGGTGCGCCGGCGCCCGCCAGCGCCCGGCACCGGTCCAGGCCCGCCGGGACGTCGGGTGCCGCCTGCGAGACGAACGCGGTCTCCACGCCCGCGAAGCCGCGCCCCTCCCACAGCAGCCGCGCGGCCCGCGCGACCTCGGCATTGGCGTACGGATCGGTCGTGCCGTGGCCCACCAGCAGCACCGTGGTGCGGGCCCGGTCAGCGGGCGTGCGGGCGCCGCTGCCCAGTGCCTGGTCCAGCCGCCGCTCCAGTACGTCGAGCAGCCTGGGGTGCGGCCCCAGTTCGGCGCCGCAGACATGGGTGAGCCCCGGGTGGCGCTCGCTCGCCCGCGCCAGCACCGTGGGCAGCGCCTCCGGGACCGGTCCCGTCGGGGCCGTGAGCAGGGGTATGACGGCGAGCCGGTTCGCGCCCCGCCCGACGAGCCCGTCGACGGCGTCGGACAGCGGCAGCGGCGAGTCCGGGACGCCGAAGAACCCGCCGGCGACCGGCACCTCGGGGTGGCGTTCGGCGAGCAGACGCACCAGGGCGCGCAGGGCGTCGGCCCCGCCTTCGTCGCGGGTGCCGTGACCGGCGATGAGCAGTGCGGGAGAGGTCGTCACTAGGTCTCCTTGGTACCGGTGGGTCCGCTGCCGGGCGCCGGGTCGCCGGCGACCGCCGTCCACCGATCCGGGCCACGGCGGGGCGGGTTGGGGGAGGTCATGACGATATCCGCAGCGGAAGAGCGGTCGGTGGCCGCTCCCTCCCTACCAGCGGTAAGGGCACCGCTCCCCGTTACAGCGGGCCCGGCCAGCGCACAGGTTGCCCCGGCCGGCCGGCCCCGCGGCGCCGACTTCCGCTTGCCGGCCAGCAGTTCCGCGCCCGGCCCGGCGGCCAGCAGCGCCGCCGCCTCGGCCACGCTCGGTGTCCCGACGGCGGCCGCCGCGGTGCCGGACGGAGCGGGCACCGGCACCGCCGCCAGGGCCGCCGCCGGGAACGACCGCAACGGCACCCCCAGCCGGCGGGCCGCCCCGATGAGGCCCGGCTCCGCCGCCTTGGCCGCGACCGTCGCCAGCGCGACGACCGGCCGGTCCGTACACCCCGCCGCCGCACGGGTGGCCACGATCAGCTCCAGCACTTCGGACACCGGCACACCACGGCGCGCCCCCACCCCGACGACCAGCGGCGCCGGGGCACCGGCGGTCTCGGCGGTCTTGTCGGTCTCGTGGGTCTCGTGGGGGGCCCGGCGCGTCATACCGCTACGGCTCCCCGGCCGGGGGCGATCCGGCTGGGGGCGATCCGGCTGGGCCGCCCCTCCAGGAGCGCGGTCTGCCCGCCCGCCCCGTCGGTGGCCGGTGCCCCCGGCCGGTAACGGGTGCCCCGGCCCGGGTGCCTGCCCCCGCCCACCGGCCGTACACCACCCACCGGCCGCACGCCACCCACCAGCCGCACGCCGGTCATCGGCCGCCGCCCGGAACCCCGCTCCGTGCCGCGCTCGCCACCAGGCGCCCGGCCAGCGACGGTTCGGCGGCCCAGTGCACATGCAGATACGAGGCATGCACCCCGCCGGCCACGAAGCCCTCGATCCGCCGCTCCGGATGCGTCAGCCCCCACGCCGGGTCCGCGCCCGCGCCCGGCTCCAGCGCCGTGCGGTGGAATTCGTGGCCGCGCACCCGGGTGCCGGCCGCGGCCAGCGCGTTGTCCCGCAGCGCCACCGCCTCGCGGTAGCCGAGGGTGAGGCGTTCGGTCATCCGGGCCTCGGCGGGCAGCACCCCGCACATCGGCTTCCCGTCCAGGGACCGGGAGAGGTACAGCAGCCCGGCGCACTCGGCGGACACCGGCGCCCCGGAGGCGGCCAGGGCGGCCACCGCGGCGCGCAGCGGGGCGTTCGCCGACAGATCCGGCGCGTACATCTCGGGAAAGCCGCCGCCGATCACCAACCCCTGGGTGCCGGGCGGCAGTTGCTCGTCCCGCAGCGGGTCGAACGGGGCCACCTCGGCGCCCGCCGCGGCCAGCAGCTCGGCGTGTTCGGCGTACGAGAAGGTGAAGGCGGCGCCGCCCGCGACGGCGATCAGCGGCTTCTCCGGGGCGGCGGCCGCCCCTTCGGCCGGGGCGAGGTGCGCCGCCGGGTCCCAGGCCGCGTCCGGCAGCTCCGGCACCGTACGTGCCAGCGCCAGCAGCGCCTCCAGATCGCAGCCCGCACGGATGCGCGCGGCGAGTTCGGCCACCGACTCCACCGCCTCGGCCCGCCGTTCGGCGACCGGCACCAGGCCCAGGTGCCGGGAGGGCGTACCGGCCCGTCCGTCCCGGCGCAGGGCGCCCAGCACCGGCACACCGGAGGAGTCCATCGCCTCCCGCAGCAGCTCCTCGTGGCGGTCCGAGCCGACCTTGTTGAGGATCACCCCGGCCAGCCGCACCTCCGGGTCCCAGGAGGCGAAGCCGTGCACCAGCGCGGCCACCGACCGGGACTGCGAGGACGCGTCCACCACCAGCACCACCGGCGCCCGCAGCAGCTTCGCCACATGCGCCGTCGAGGACAGCTCGCCCATCCCGGACGCCCCGTCGAACAGCCCCATCACGCCCTCGACGAGGGCGAGATCGGCGCCCGCCGCACCGTGCAGGAACAGCGGCGCGATCCGCTCCGGCCCGCACAGGTAGGCGTCCAGATTGCGGCCGGGGCGGCCGGTGGCCAGGGAGTGGTAGCCGGGGTCGATGTAGTCGGGACCCACCTTGTGCGGCGACACCGTGAGCCCGGCCTCGGCGAACGCCGCCATCAGGCCGGTGGCCACCGTCGTCTTGCCCGCGCCCGACGACGGTGCGGCGATCACCAGCCGCGGAATCGACCCGCTGCTCACGCGCTGTGCTCCCTGTTCACCATTCGATGCCCCGCTGGCCCTTCTGGCCCGTGTCCATCGGGTGCTTGACCTTGGTCATGTCCGTCACCAGATCGGCGAAGTCCAGCAGCGCCTCAGGGGCGTTCCGCCCGGTGATGACGACATGCTGCGTACCGGGGCGGTCGCGCAGCACCGACACCACCTCCTCGGTGTCGATCCAGCCCCACTTCAGCGGATAGGCGAACTCGTCCAGCACCAGCAGCTTGTAGGTCTCCGCGGCCAGATCCCGCTTGACCTGCTCCCAGCCCTCGCGCGCCGCGTCCTCGCTGGAGGCGATGTCGCGCTGGACCCAGGACCAGCCCTCGCCCATCTTGTGCCAGGCGACGGTGCCGCCCTCACCGGACTCCCCGAGCACCTTCAATGCCCGCTCCTCGCCGACCTTCCACTTCGCCGACTTCACGAACTGGAACACCCCGACCGGCCAGCCCTGGTTCCAGGCGCGCAGCGCCAGCCCGAAGGCGGCGGTGGACTTGCCCTTGCCCTGGCCGGTGTGGACGAACACCAGCGGACGGTTGCGGCGCTGGCGGGTGGTGAGCCCGTCGTTCGGTACGACGGACGGCTGTCCCTGCGGCATTACGCGGCCTTCCTGTTGCCCTGCACGGTCCGTACGAGCGCGGAGACACTGTCCGCGCGCAGTTCGTCGAGGGTGATCGCGGTGCCCTGGAGCTCCCGGGCCAGCTCGCCCGCCAGCCCCAGCCGCACCGGGCCCGCCTCACAGTCCACGACCACCGACGCGGTGCCCTCACCGGCCAGCAGCCGGGCGGCGCGGGCGGCCCGGACGACGGGCTCCGGACCGCCGGTCGCCCGGCCGTCGGTCACGACCACCAGCAGCGGCCGCCGCGAGGCATCCCGCATCCGCTCCACCCGCAGCACCTCATGGGCCTTCAGCAGGCCCTCGGACAGTGGCGTACGGCCGCCCGTCGGCAGCTGCTCCAGCCGCGCCGCACCCGCCTCGACCGAGGACGTCGGGGGCAGGGCCAGCTCGGCGCCGGTGCCGCGGAAGGTGATCAGGCCGATCTTGTCGCGCCGCTGGTAGGCGTCCAGCAGCAGCGAGAGCACCGCGCCCTTGACCGCGCTCATCCGCTTCCGCGCCGCCATCGAACCGGAGGCGTCCACGACGAACAGGACCAGATTGCCCTCCCGCCCCTCGCGTACCGCCTCGCGCAGATCGTCCCGGCGCACCACCAGTCCCCGCCCGCTGCGGCCGCGGGCCCGCTGGTGCGGCGCCGCCGCCTGCACGGTCGCCGCCAGATGCAGCTTGCCCAGGGCGCCTTGGGGGCGGCGGGCGCCGGTCGTCCGGCCGTGGGCGGTACGGGCCCGGGAGCGGCGGCCGTCCGCGCCCTCGCCCAGGCCCGGCACATCCAGGCGCCGGGTCTTGAACGGCTCGGTGGCCCCGACCGCCGCCTTCTCCCCGGCCGCGCCCCCCTGCGGCGCGCTCTCCGGCTCGGGCGCGGGCTCGGGGGCCTGCGGAGTCCGCGGGGCCTCCCGGTCCTGCTGGTGGGGGAGTTCGGCCTCCGGCGGAAGCGGCGCCTCGTCCGGCCCGCCGTCCCGGGGCGGATGCCCGCCGCCCTCCGGGCCGCCGCCGTCCGGTCCGCCCCCGTCGGGACCGCCGTCCGGACCGTCCGGCTCCGGATCGTCGTCGCCGTCCGCGCCCTCGTCAGCGCCGAACTCCTCCAGCGTCCGGTCGAGCTTGTCCTCGTCCAGGCCGGGGGCGTCGAAGGGGTTGCGGCGCCGGCGGTGCGGCAGCGCCAGCAGCGCCGCCTGCCGCACGTCCTCCTCCAGGACGTCCGTCCGCCCCGCCCAGGCGGCCAGCGCGGTGGCGGTACGCGCCATCACGATGTCCGCGCGCATCCCGTCCACCTCGAACGCGGCGCAGGTCGCGGCGATCTGCCGGAGCGCCGCATCGCCCAGCGTCACCCGCGGCAGCAGCTCCCTGGCCGCGGCGATCCGCCCGCGCAGCGCGTCCTCCTCGGCCGCCCAGTCCGCCGCGAAACCGGCCGGATCGGCGTCGTAGGCCAGCCGGCGCCGGACGACCGCCACCCGCTCGTCGGGCTCGCGCGAGGCGGCGACCTCGACCGTGAGCCCGAACCGGTCCAGCAACTGCGGCCGCAGCTCGCCCTCTTCGGGGTTCATCGTCCCGACGAGCAGGAAACGGGCCGCGTGGCGTACGGAGACCCCCTCGCGCTCCACGTACGAGGCGCCCATGGCGGCGGCGTCCAGCAGCAGGTCCACGAGGTGGTCATGGAGCAGATTGACCTCGTCGACGTACAGGATGCCGCGGTGCGCGTCCGCCAGCAGGCCCGGCTCGAAGGCCTTCACGCCCTCCGACAGCGCCCGCTCGATGTCCAGCGCGCCGACCAGCCGGTCCTCGGAGGCGCCGACGGGGAGTTCGACCATCCGCGTCGGGCGCTCCTCGACGCCGCCGGTCCCGTGCGGCCCGTCGGGGCAGCCGGGGTCCGGCGCGGCCGGGGCGCAGGCGAAGCGGCAGCCGCTGATCACGTCCACGGCCGGCATCAGCGCCGACAGCGCCCGGACGGCGGTGCTCTTGGCGGTGCCCTTCTCGCCGCGGACCAGCACGCCGCCGACCGCGGGGCTCACCGCGTTCAGCAGCAGCGCGAGCCGCAGATCTTCCATCCCGACCACCGCGGTGAAGGGGTACTGCGGGGTGGTGTTGTGCGCGGTCGTCATGCTGTGTCGTCCTCCACGTCGCCGTCGAGCTCCGGATTCGTCGTGTGTGTACCCCTCATGGCGCCCCCGGAGGGACGAACGGCAGTCCCTCCGGCACCCCTTCCTCGATCAGCCGCAGCAGCGCGGCGGTGTCCGCGTGCTCCTCGATCAGATCGCCCAGCCGGTCCAGCTGTTCCTCGCGCAGCACCCCGAAACGGGTGTCGGGGGCCGGGACGAACGCCCGGCCCGCGTCCGCCGCGACCCGCCGCAGGAAGGCCCGGCGGAAGCCGTCGCTCTCCAGCGAGCCGTGCCAGTGCGTGCCCCATACGGAGCCAACCCGGCAACCGTCCAGGAACTCCTGGTCCCCGCCGCTCACTTCGGCGACACCGTGGTGGATCTCGTACCCCTCCACCGGCTCGCCCAGCGCCGTACCGGCCGGCCGCGCCAGCGTCTTCTCCGCCGCGAACCGCACCCGTACGGGCAGCAGGCCCAGCCCGTCGACCACGCCCGCCTTCGACTCGATCTCGTCCTCGATGCGCTCGCCCAGCATCTGGAAGCCGCCGCAGATACCCAGCACCGGGCGCCCCTCGGCGGCCCGCCGGGCGATCGCGTCCGCCAGGCCGCGCTCCCGCAGCCACGCCAGCGCCCGGACGGTGCCCCGGGTCCCCGGCAGCACCACCAGGTCGGCGTCGGCCAACTCCTCGGGCCGGTCCACGAACCGCACCACCACGCCCGGTTCGGCGGCCAGCGCGTCCACGTCCGTGAAGTTCGACATCAGCGGCACGGCACAGACCGCCACCCGCAGCACATCCGCGCCGTGCGGCGGCGCGACCACGCTCTCGCGCACCGCCCCGCGCAGCGACACCCTCAGGCCGTCCTCCTCGTCGATGCCGAGCCCGTGCGCGAAGGGCAGCACGCCCAGCGTCTGCCGCCCGGTCAGGCCGCGCAGCATCTCCAGCCCCGGCTCCAGCAGCGTCACATCACCCCGGAACTTGTTGACCAGATACCCGGCGACCAGCGCCTGGTCCTCCTTGGACAGCAGCGCGGTGGTGCCGAAGAACGAGGCGAACACCCCGCCGCGGTCGATGTCACCGACCACGACCGCCGGGATACGGGCGGCCCGTGCGAGGCCCATGTTCACGATGTCGGTACGCCGCAGATTGATCTCGGCGGGACTGCCGGCGCCCTCACAGATCACCGCGTCATGGGTACGCCGCAGCTCCTGGAGGCAGTCGGTCACCGTGCCGAGCAACTGCTCCCGGCGGCCCGCGTACTGCGCCTTCCCCTGGGACGTCCCCCCGAAGTACCCGCGGGCGCTGAGCTCGCCCACCGGCTTCCCCAGCAGCACCACCTGGCTGCTGCGGTCACTGCCCGGCTTGAGCAGGACCGGGTTCATCAGCGCGGTGGGCTCCACCCGCGCCGCGGCGGCCTGCATCGCCTGGGCCCGTCCGATCTCCGCGCCCTCGCGCGTGACGAACGAATTCAGCGACATGTTCTGTGCCTTGAAGGGCGCCACCCGGACGCCCTGCCGGACCAGCCAGCGGCAGATCCCCGCCGTCACCACGCTCTTACCGGCGTCGGACGTCGTACCGGCCACCAACAGGCCACCGCCGACCGCCCCGCCGGCTGCCTTCAACCGCCCGTTCACCGGGTCCTCCTCCTGGACTTCGGGTCACTACACCCGCCCACCCCCCGAAGGGGGGTGGGCGGCGGGGAAAAAACGGACGGCCTCATACCGGGCCCGCCTTACGCCCGCATACCCATCCCGCCGTACGCCCGCGCCCCCCGGCCCCACGAGCGACCGCCCCACGGGCCACCGCCGCCCGCGCCACGCCGACCGCGGCCCGCGCGGCCACCGTCGTCACCAGTGCCAGCGCGCTCACCCGGCGGGAGAGCCGCACCGCCCGTTCGATGTCCGGCACCGCCACCTGCGGCGCCGCGCCGTTGAGCACCGGACGGTGTTCCACCCGCCCGCCGTACGCCAGCGTGCCGCCCAGCCGTACGCCCAGCGCACCCGCGAACGACGCCTCCACCGGGCCCGCGTTGGGGCTCGGATGCGCCCCGCCGTCCGCCCGCCAGGCCCGCAGCGCACCGCGCCGGTCGGGGCCCGCGAGTACGGTCAGCGCGGCGGTCAGCCGGGAGCCGGGCCAGCCGGCGAGATCGTCGAGCCGGGCCGCGGCCCAGCCGAAACGGCGGTAGCGCGGCGACTTGTGCCCCACCATCGCGTCCAGGGTGTTCACCGCGCGGAACGCCACCAGACCGGGCACCCCGCCCAGCGCGCCCCACACCAGGGCACCCACCACCGCGTCGGAGGTGTTCTCGGCGACCGACTCCACCACCGCACGGGCCATCTGCGGCCCGTCCAGCGCCTGCGGATCGCGCCCGCACAGATGCGGCAGCCGCTCCCGTGCCACGTCCAGGTCACCCGCCGTCAGCGCCCCGCCGACGGCCCGCGCCTCCCGGCCGAGCGAGGTGCCGCCCAGCACGGCCCAGACCGTCGCCGCGGTCAGCGCGACCCCGGCGCCACCACGGAGCGACAGCAAAGAAGCGGGAGCAGTGCCCCGCACAGCGCGCTCCAACAGCGCCGCACCGGCAGCGGCTCCGCCCGCACACAGCACGGCATGAGCCGCCCCGTAACCGCGGTGGTCGCGCCACAGCCGGCGTTCGACGGCACCCGCGGCCCGGCCGAACGCGGCCACCGGATGGCCGCGCCGCGGATCCGCCGCGATCAGGTCGCCGAGAAAGCCGAGGGCCGCGCCGTACACATATCCCGCGTGTTCGCCGCGCATCGGGTCAGACCGCCGTGCGAAGGCGTCCGTGCTGTCCCGCCCGGCCCCGAAGGAGCCCTGCGGCGGTGGGCAGTGGCGATCTCAAGGGGCGGCCGGGCATGGCGGTATGTCCTCACTCAGGGTCCGCGCCCTGGCTCGACGTGACGGCGACCAGAGTCTCCTGGCTCCCGGATCGGCGTGTCCTCCGGCCTTCCAGTCCCGCGTACGTCATCCGACGCATGCGAGGCGGACCGTGGCCTTCGCTGGAGGAACGCTCCCCGGTGACAGTGGCGGGACCGCGCCGGATTCGCACCGGACTTCCTCTGCTGTCGCCGATTGGCTCCGGCAGTCCACCACGCCCCGCGAACGCCGTCAACTCACCCTTGACCTGCGACGCTGCCCTGTGGCAGGCGCTGTGGCGCACGCCACAGCGTGGCTGAGGGGTCACGGACGGTTGCCCGCGCACCTGATCCCGCGTCACTATCTGGTGCACGGCGGCGAAGGGGCCGCCGGAAGGGGGCCGGGGGATGCCGCAGCGCGCTGACCGTCATGAGATCCGTATCAGGATCACGGGCACCAACAATCCTGACCAGGACGTCGAGGACCTCAAGGCGTGGCTGGAGCGCGAGCCCTGGCTGAACCGGCGGTCGCACGACTGGGAGCTGCGGCCGGCGGAGGAGCGCGACGACGGACCCGGCGACATGGCCATCGGCGTCGACGACCTGATCCTCGTCGTCGTCGGCGCGGTCGCCGCCGAGATCACCAAGGGCCTGAGCATCGCCCTGCGCGAGTGGCTGCGCCGCCGCAGGGAGGAACGCGACACCGGCGAACGGCCCGCCGTGGCGGTCGGCGGCGGGGACGGCGAGCTGCGCGCGCTGGGCGAAGCGGGACCGGGCGCCGCGGCTCCTGAACGCCCCGATCCCGGCAGCCCGGCGAACGGGGGCGGCAGCACCGCCGGGGACTGAGCCGGATGTCCGAATACGACGCACGGGGCAAGGTCAACCGGGCCCTGCTGATCTGTGTCGACGACTACCGCCACCTGCGGCCGCTGCCCGCGGTGCGGGACAACCCCGGGGAACTCGAACGCGTCCTGCTCGCCCCCGGCACCGACCTCTTCACCAAGGGCGAGGTCGTCATCTGCCGGCCCCAGGAGCCCTGGGAGGTCGAACAGGCCCTGGACGCCGTCACCCAGGAGGCCCGCGGGCTGCTGCTGGTGTACTTCTCCGGCCACGGCCGGGTGGGCCCGGACGGCGGCAATCTCCAGCTCATGGTCGGTGCCTCGGAACGGCGGCACAAAACCGTCTCCTGGCAGGACACGGTGCTGTCCTACCTGGACAACGCGCGGGCCGACCGGATCGTGATCGTCCTGGAGTGCTGTTACGCCGGCAACGCCGGGGAGGCCTTCCACGCCTGCCGCACCCCCACCTCGCTGCTGATGGCCGCACAGCCCAACCGCCGGATCTTCAGCGGCGAGGAGCCCACCGGCGGCAGTGTCTTCACCCGCGCCCTGCGGCAGATCCTGGAACAGGGCATCCCCGGCAAGCGGTTCGTCACCTTCGAGGACCTCGTCCGCGAGCTGCGGGACCAACTGGCCGGCGAGCGGACCCCGATGGGCGACGTCTGGGAGCCCCGCTCGGCCAAGCAGAACACCGTCGACGACGTCATCCTGTCCTTCGCCACCCCCGGCGTCCGGCCGCCCACCCCGCTGCGGATCCGATTACGGCGCCGGCTGAACACCTCCTTCCGGCACTGGTTCCGTATCCTGATGGTGCTGGCGATCATCGCCGTACCGGCCACCGCCGGCGTCGTCCTGCTGAACCTCCCGGGCGGCGCCGAAGCCTGCCCGCCCGCCCTCGAACTGCGGCTGCTCACCGCCCCCGAGGCCGAACCCGCGCTGCGCCAGGCGGCCTTCGACTACGAGATGTCCGCCGCCAACACCCGGCCCCTCGACGGCGAGGGCGACCTCCCCGACGGCTGCCGGCGCGCCCAGATCACCGTCTACTCCGCCGCCAAGGACCAGGTCGACCAGGGCTTCGCCGCCGCCGACCGCTGGCAGGGCGAGGCCCACGGCACCGCCAAGGACGGGCCGGACGACGACAAGGGCACCGACAAGGGCATCGACCCCCTCTACCGGCCCGGACCCCAGCCCGACATATGGATCCCGGAATCCACCGCCGACTACTACGAAGCCCGCCGCGGGATGCCCGCCAAGGGCTCCCCGGCGACCCTGCACTACAGCGCCCCGGTCGCCTACACGCCCCTGGTCGTCGGCATCCCGGCACACCGGCGGCTGGACGACGTCGAACCGGCCGGCGCCTCCTGGCGGGAGCTGCTCACCGGCACCGACCGCACCCACCGCGACCTCCGGCTGCTGCGGCCGAGCCCGGTGCTGTCCGGCACCGGACTGCTGCACACCCTCGGCCTCTACCTCACCCACGACGGCGCGGACGCCGCCTCCTCCGGCGCGCCCGACCCCACCCTGGCCCGGCACGCCGAGGAGCGGCTGTCCGCCCCCGGCAGCCAGTACGCGGGCAGCACCGAACTGCTGTGTTCACTGCGCCCCGACGCGGACGCCGCCGGCTCCGTCGACCGTACGAAGTCCGCGCCGCTGGTGTCGGAGAAGTCCCTCGCCGACTACAACCTCGGCCGCGCCACCGGCAGTTGCCCGGCCCTGGACGCCCCGCTCCCGCTCCGCAACCGCTACGTCGCCTACTACCCCCGGCACGTCCCCGCCCTCGACCACCCCCTGATCCGGGTCGACTGGCACGGCACCCAAGACGCCACCCCACGGCAGGCCGCCGTGGCGGGCTTCGCGACCTGGCTGCGCGCCGCGGACGGCGGCCAGCGCACCCTCACCGCCCAGGGCTACCGCGGCGTGCACGGCACCGGCCCGGGGGCCGGCTCACCGCTGCTCGACAGCCGCGCGGACGTCAGCCTCCTCGCCCCCACCGTCCCCTTCGGAGCGCACCCGGACCAGGTGTCCCAGGTGCTGGACGGCTACGACAAGGCCCAGAAGTCCAGCCAGGTGCTGATCCTCCTCGACACCTCCACCTCCATGGCCGACGGCGGCCGGCTGCCGACCGCCCTGCGCGCGGCCGGGCGGGTCCTGGAGATGGTCGGCACCCGCCACACCTACGGCCTGTGGGCGTTCCCGGACCGCGCGCACCCCACCGACGCCGACGCGGTGCGTGAGCTCGTCCCGCCCGGCAGGGCCGACCCGGCACCGGGCCGGGCCGCACTGGACCGGATCGCGGGCGGTGAACTGGTCGAGCACGGTGCCGCGATGGAGGAGGCGCTGACCCGCGCGGTGCGCCGGATGAAGAAGTCCCCGGCCACCAACAAGGCCATCGTGCTGATCCTCGACCAGGACGACGGCGCGGGCCCGGGGCGCGCGGCGGGCGTGGAGCGGACCCTCGGCACCCTCGTCGAGGAGGGGCCCGAAGTGCCCGTCCTGGTCTTGGCGCTGGGCAGGAACGGCTGTGACACCTTCGCCCTCCAGCGGCTGGCCGACGCCTCCCACGGCCAGTGCGTGCCCGGCGGCCCGCAGGCCGTCGACACCCTGGCCGGCCGGATCGCCTCCATCGGCACGGCCACGAAGGGGGACCGATGACCGCGCCACGCACCGCCGCACCCGCCGCCCTGGCCTGCCTCGCCCTGACGCTCGCGGCCGGCGGCTGCACCCCGGGGGAGCAACTCGTCCCGGAGAAGGGCGCGATCGTCCTCGCCACCGGCAGCGACCTCAGCAGCTCCGGTGTCCGCCAGGACCTGATCCACGACTGGGAGCGGCGCACCGGCCGTACGGTCCGGATCGTCAGACTCCCGGACACCGCCGACGGCCAGCGCAGCCAGCTGCTGGCGGCGGGCCAGTCCGGCAGCGGCGGCTACGACGTGCTCAACCTCGATGTCGCCTGGACCGCGGAGTTCGCCGAGGCGGGCGTGATCCGCCCCTGGGCCACGGCCCTGGACGGCGACTTCCTCGACAGCGTGGCCAAGACGGTGGAGTACGACGGCAAGGTGTGGGGCGTGCCCTTCAACACCGACGCCGGGCTGCTCTACTACCGCAAGGACATCCTTCGCGCGTACGGCCATGGCGCCCCGTCCAACTGGGGCGAGTTGAAGGACGTGGCGACCGAAGTGGCCCAGGACTACAACCGCGAGGCCGCCAGGGACGCCGCCAGAGGCCACAAGAAGCAGCGGCCCAGGATGTACGGCATGGTCGCCCAGCTGCGGCCCTACGAGGGGCTGACCGTCAACACCCTGGAGTCGGCCTGGGTCAACGGCGGCGACCCGGACGCCACCAGCTTCACCAAGGGCGAGCAGGTCGGCGCGCTCCAGCAGGGCATCGCCGACCTCAAACTCCGGCTCGACTCGATCATGCCGCACGAGGCCACCACGATGGACGAGACCGAGAGCCGCCGCTGGTTCGCCGACGGCCGCGCGCTGTTCATGCGCAACTGGCCGGTCGAATACGCCTCGGTCGCCGAGAAGCTCACGCCCGGCGAGCAGTTCGACGTCACCCAGCTGCCGGCCCGCCCCAGCGACGGCAAACGGATGTCCGTGCTGGGCGGGCAGAACCTCGCCCTCGCGGCCGGCAGCACACGGCCGGCCGGCGCCCGGTCCCTGATCGAGGCGCTGACCGGCCCCGGCAGCGAACGCTGTCTGCTGGAGCGGGGGTTCGCGGCCACCCGCGACTCGGCCTACCGGGAGGCGGCCACCGCACCGCACTGCCCGCTGCCGCCCGGCGACGCCGAACGCGGTGAGCACGGTGCCACGGGGCGGCCGGAGCCCCGGCCCGACCCCCGCACCCTGCACGCGGCGCTGATGGCGGCCGCACCGCGCCCGCGCAGCGCCCACTACCAGACCTTCAGCAAGGTCGTACAGATCGGGGTGTCCGCCTATCTCAACGGCACCGGCGGCACCGCCATCGCCGACCGGCTGGCCCGGGAGGCCGATGACGCGCTCGGCGGCCGGGGCGAACAACGCACGAGGCGCCCGGCGGACGACGGCTGATGCCGTGGTCCGCCGGGCGCCTCGCCCGGTCCGTCGTGGCGGCGGGTCAGCCGGCCACGATCAGATAGATGCCATAGGCCACCGCCACCGCGCAGAGGCCGAAGGCGGCCATCGCGCCGGCCCGCGCGCCCGCGCCCGGTAGGGCGACCGCGGCGGCCGCACCCTCCTGGCCCGCCTTGCGGGACGTGCCGGCGATGCCGACGGTGAACAGGCCCACGATCCCGACCGTCACCACGAGGGTGACGCCGAAGACCTGGCCGAGAGCTGCCCAGTCGATGCTCATGGAGTTTTCCTTACGGGATGACAGCTAGCGGGTGACCGTCGCGGCCTTGGCACGCGGGGTGGTGGGGGTGTCGGCGCCGGACGCCTGAGCCGGAATCCCGGCGGTTTCCGGGGCCTCGGCGGAAGCGGCGTCGGCCTCCGGGTTCTGCTGGCCCGCCGGGGGCGGGGAGACGGTGCGCAGCGCGGCGGTCACCACGCCCGCCGGCTCGGCGGCGGGACCCTCGTTGACATTGGTGTGGTCGACCGGCTTGCGCCGGGAGGCGGCCCAGATCGCGCCGCAGATGCCCAGTCCGAGGACCGCCACCGCCGCCACGCCCCAGTCGCCCTGACCGGCGAGGAAGGCGGCGCCCGCGGCGACCGCACCGGCGGCCGGCAGCGTCAGGCCCCAGGCCAGGACCATCCGGCCGGCCGTGGACCAGCGCACCACGCCGCCCTTGCGACCCAGGCCCGAGCCCATCACGGAGCCGGAGCAGACCTGGGTGGTGGAGAGCGCGAAGCCGAGGTGCGAGGAGGCCAGGATGGTGGCCGCGGCGCCGGTCTGGGCGGCGAAGCCCTGCGGCGGCTGGATGTCGGTGATGCCCTTGCCCATCGTGCGGATGATCCGCCAGCCGCCCAGGTACGTGCCGAGCGCGATGGCGACACCGGCCGAGGCGATGACCCACAGCGGCGGGTCGGCGTGCGGGGCGACCACTCCGCCGGTGATCAGCGCGAGCGTGATCACACCCATCGTCTTCTGTGCGTCGTTGGTGCCGTGGGCGAGGGAGACCAGGGCGGCGGAGGCGATCTGCCCCGCGCGGTAGCCCTTGGCGGTGTCCGCCTCGTCGCGGTTGCGGGTCAGCCGGTAGGTGAGCCGGGTCGCCGCCATGGCGGCCAGGCCCGCGACGACCGGTGCGGCCACCGCCGGGATCAGGACCTTCATCACGACCGCGTCGCCGTGCACGCCGTTGGTGCCGACGGACACCAGGGTCGCGCCGATCAGACCGCCGAAGAGGGCGTGGGAAGAGCTGGAGGGGAGACCCGCGAGCCAGGTCAGCAGGTTCCAGACGATCGCGCCGACCAGGCCGGCGAAGATCACTTCAGGTCTGATGCCGGCGCTCTCGTCGATGATCCCCCCGGAGATGGTCTTGGCCACCTCAACGGAAAGGAAGGCGCCGACGAGGTTGAGGACTGCCGACATCGCCACCGCGGTCTTGGGTCGCAATGCCCCGGTGGAAATGGTGGTGGCCATCGCGTTGGCCGTGTCGTGGAAGCCGTTCGTAAAGTCGAACACCAAGGCCGTGACGATCACGATCCCGATGAGAAGCGTGATGTGTTCCATTCACCCAGGCAATCAGTTCGAAGGTCAGTGTCGCTGGGACCGTACGGAGAGCGGGTGAACGGAAGATGAACTGGGACGGGCGCGTCGGTGACACCACCGCAGTGTTCACGCGGAGGCGCCTCCGGCGTCACTTCCGCATCACCCGTTGGCGAACTTCCTGCGCTTCGCCGACGAGCCGTTCCCCGCGGCCCTGCTTGTCGTGGATTCCCCTCGACGCTAAGGGGCGAGCCGCCCAAGAGGGTTGAAATCAGGTCAATACCCGGCATCCGCACAGGTGTCCCCTGATGGCGGATATCCTGCGGGCGGGCCCACGGCGTACGGTGCCCCGGCCCGCTCGTACGGTGTCGCGCACCACATCCGCTTTCGCCGCACCGCGCCGGAGGACCCATGAAGGACCACCCCGACGACCTCGCCGCCGCCTGGAGCGAACTGGTCGCCACCGCCCGCCGAACGGTCACCGACGGCCTGGTCGTCGGCACCTCGGGCAATGTCTCGCGCCGTATCAGGGACCTGGTCCTGGTCACCCCCAGCGGCGTCCCCTACGACCGGCTCGGCCCCGGCGACACCACCGCGGTCGACCTCGAAGGCCGCCAGATCATCGGCGCGCTCCGGCCGACCAGCGAACTCCCGATGCATCTGACGGTCTACCGCACCACCACGGCCACCGCCGTCGTCCACACCCACGCCCCGTACGCCACCGCCGTCTCCACCCTGGTCCCCGAACTCCCGCCGGTCCACTACATGGCCGCGGCGCTCGGCGGCCCCGTCCGCGTCGCCCCCTACGCCCTGTACGGCAGCGACGAGCTCGCCGCCAACATGCGCGAGGCGCTCCGCGACCGCACCGGCTGCCTGCTGGAGAACCACGGCACGATCACCTACGGCGACAGCCTCGACCAGGCGCTGGACCGCACCGCCCAGCTGGAATGGATGTGCCGGGTGTGGCTCGCCGCGAGCTCCGTACCGGGCCGTACGCCGAACCTGCTGTCCGCCGGGCAGCTCGACGCGGCCGCCGGCCGGCTGCACGGCTACGGCCAGCCGGGCCGCGGCCAGGGCTGACCGCCCGCCTGGGGGCGGCGGCCCGTACCCCGTCCGCCGCCCCGGGCCCGCCCGGTCACCCGCCCGACTCCGCCCGGTGGCCGCCCCCGGCACCGCTGCGCACACTGGTGAGGTGCGCCTGGGTACTGCGGCGGCCGTGGCCGCCATCACCGTGATAGGTGCCGGGGCGGCCGCCGTGGCGGTCGGCCGGTACGCCAGTGACATTGCCCTGAAACCATCGCCGGACCAGCCCTTCCCGGGCGACTCCCGCCTCACCGTGCACTCCGCCACCGAGGAGCGCATCGCCCTCACCCGCAGCTTCGCGTCCCTGCGGCCCGGCACATACGGGCTCACCGGCTCCGGCTGCCACGCGGTGCTCGGCGATGTCGTCCACGGCGTCCCGCACCCCGCCGACGCGGTCGTCCGCCGCCTGGTACGGGTCACCCACGGCACCCTCGGGCCGGGCAACCGGATGCGGCTCACCCCCCAGGTGCACCTCGGCAACCCCCGGGACACCCTCGGCCTCGACTACGCCGACGTCGACATCCCCGGCGAACTCGGCGCCCTCCCGGCGTGGTTCGTCCCCGGCGTCCGCGACACCTGGGTCATCACCGCACACGGCCTGGGCACCACCCGCGAACACCCCATGGTGGTCATGCCGTTCCTGCACCGCCACCGGCTGCCGGTCCTCGACCTGTCCTACCGCAACGACCGCGGCGCCCCGCGCACCGCCGACGGCGTCAACCACCTCGGCGACACCGAATGGCGCGACCTCGACGCGGCGATCCGCTACGCCCTGCGCTACGGCGCCCGGAACGTCGTCCTCCACGGCTGGT
This sequence comes from Streptomyces sp. NPDC029466, assembly GCF_055574515.1. NCBI lineage: Bacteria > Bacillati > Actinomycetota > Actinomycetes > Kitasatosporales > Streptomycetaceae > Streptomyces > Streptomyces sp. NPDC029466. The sequence goes on along the minus strand of NZ_JBVHZH010000020.1, from coordinate 2,241 downwards.
CCACCGGCGCGACCATGGCACTGCGCGCCGCCACCCACTCCGCGCTCCGCGACCGGATCAGCGGCCTGGTCCTGGACTCCCCGGTCCTCGACCGGAACGCCACGGTCCGTGCGCTGGCCGGCGCCCGGCGGATCCCGCGCGCCCTGTTGCCGCTGGTGGTACGCGCCGCCGAGGGCAGCACCGGAGTGCCCCTCGGCCATCCCGCCTACGCCGTCGACCCGGACGAGCTGGAGATTCCCACGCTGCTCTTCCACGGACCGGACGACCTGATCGCCCCCTGGACCGCGTCCCGCTCCTTCGCCGCCCGCCGGGCCGACCTGGTCACGCTGCAGCCGGTCCCGCACGCCCCGCACGCCGCGATGTGGAACGCCGACCCCTCGGGCTACGAAGAAGCGCTGCGGCGCTTCCTCACCCCGCTCATGTAGCACCGCACCCCGTAGTACCGTCCCGGCCCGGCCGCCGGTCACCGACGCGGGCTCCCGCGGGCCGCCCCTCCACCGGCCCCGGCGCCCCGATGGCTCCCGGGTATCTCCCGGGTATACGGGGGGACAACTCCCCTCATCAGGGATGGGTCGGCGAGATGACGCGGCCGTGGCAGATCGCAAGCCGGGTTCCGATTGGGCTTTCGGGCCGACAGCGGCAACACTGCTCCTGTGACGTCCCGTACTCCGCGCGACTCCCGGCTCCGACTCGTCCCCCGTCAACCGGTTGCGGCCGCCCGCCGGGCGGTGACAACCCGGGCCAAGCGCCCGGCGCCCCGCCCGCCCGAGGGCACGCCGCCGCCCGCGGAACTGGCCCGCCAGGCCCGTGCCGTACTGGCCGGCGCCGCCCGGCTCGCCCGCTGGGCCGACAGCGTCGGTGCCGGCGCTGCCGGCGGCAGCCTGCGCGCCGGTCCCGACGGAGCGCTGCCGAAGGCCGCCGCGGAACGCGCCGCCGAGGCCCTGGGCCTGACGCCGCACCAGGTCCGCATCGACTGGGACCGGGCCCGGCTGGCCGGCCTCGTCGAACTCCACGACGGCCTCGCCCGCCCCGGCTGGCGGCTGCGGGCCTGGGACCGCGACGACACCGCCGTGCTGCGCGGCTGGGTCGCGCTCTTCGACGCCTGGTCGCTGGCCCGCCCCGCCCCGGCCGGCGCCGGCCCCGCGATAGTCGCCGAAGTCGTCGAGGCGCTGCCGCAGTTGCTGTCCCTGCTGCATCTGTCGGCCGGTCCCGTGCGGCTGCCGGTACTGCTCGACATGCTCGACCAGCGCGTCGCCGAACTGCGCACCGAACGCTGCGAGGTCCCCTACGGCCAGGACCCGGCTGCCCCGGGCGGCGCCGACGAGGCCGCGGTCGCCGGCGACGCCGCGGGGGCGTCGCTGGCCGCGCTGCTGGACTGGGCGCTGGACGCCCTGCGGACCGTCGGCGCGCTGGTACCGCCGGACGGCGCGGAGGCCGCCCACGACGCGTCCGAGGCGCAGCTGACGCCGCTCGGCAACTGGTCGGTGTGGGTCAAGCTGGAGCAGATCTGTGTGGCCGCGCAGAGCCCGGCCGGCCATATCGAACAGTCCGCTGAGGCGATGCTGCGCGGCTGCGCCCGGCTCACCCCGGGCCCGGCCCGCGCCGAATACCGGGCCTGGCTCGCCGCCCGCTCCGTCGGCGCGGCCGTCGAGGAGCTGCTGACCGTGGCCCGCGGCGAGGACGCGCTGCTGCGCGGTCTGGCCTTCGAGGCCCTGCGGGCGGTCGGCGCCCCGGCCGAGGCCGCCGTACGGGCCGCCGCCGACGAGCCGGGTCTGCGGCCGTACGCCCTGCTGTGGCTGGTCGAGCACGAGGGTGGCGACCCGGAGACCGCGCCCGATGTCCTCACCCGCGAGGAATCCACCTGGCTGTGGGTGGACACCGCGGCAGCCGTCGCCGACCACGGCGAGACCCAGCTGCTCGTCCGCCACCTCGACTCGGCGGTCCAGGGCTCGGTCCCACGCCTCCTGGAGGAGGTCCGCGCCGTCGGCCACCCCAGGACGGTGCAGGTACTGGTCGCCTTGGCAGCGGCCCACCCGGACCCGGCCTTGGCGAAGGCGGTGCGGAGGGCGGCCTTTCAGGTCCACACGGGTGGGGTTTGAATCCCACGTTTTTGGCTTTCCCGCCGTGGTGGTTTCTCGCCGTTGCGCCTGCGGCGGGCGGGTGGTTTGTGGGTGTGGGGGGGGGGGGGGGGGGGGGGGGGGGGGGGGGGGGGGGGGGGGGGGGGGGGGGGGGGGGCGGGGT